>DAONOU010000151.1:0-6693 GCA_035409265.1 Arachnia sp.
CTGCGCTGGATCGGGGCGACGGAGGACGCCGTCGCGTTCGTGCGTGAGTCGCGGCAGGGGTCGGCGCTGGTGGTCGCCGCTCGCGAGGCGACCGGGCAGAAGACCGTTCCGACGGCCCTGCTGCCGGGCATCGAGTCCGGCCGCCTGGCGCTCGGCAGCGGGATCCGGGTCGAGGGCAACCAGGTCGTGATGGAGGCCGAGCGCGGGGGCATCGCCGTCTGGGTCTGGTGACACACGACAGCGACCCGCGGCGGGTGCCGGGGGTCGCTCTCGTGTGAGGGGTCAGGACGCGGGCGTCGGATCGCCCTGCTCTGCCGGCGGAACGTACTCGCCGCGGAGCATCTGCTCGGCGGAGGGACGCAGCTCGTCGGCCGCGGCCTTCGGGTCGGAGACCTTCAGGCGCTTGATGTAGCGCTCGTACCAGAGGATGGCCAGGCCGAGGAACACGACCACGCCGCCCACGTTGTAGACGAGGGTCAGCCAGATCTCCTGGCCCAACGGGATGGTGCCGGCGATGAACACGAAGGCGAACACCACGAGCAGGAAGGACGCGACGGCCAGGCCGAAGCTCTTGCTGCCCATCCGGAACTCGCGGGCCACGTTGTCGTACTTGCGGCGCAGGACGAAGTAGGCGAGCAGGATCAGCAGCGGAGGCAGCAGCGCCGTGGCGGCGGTCATGTTGATGACGATGCCGAGCAGGTCGTTGATGTTGCCGGAGCCGAGCGCCGGGATCACGAGGATCGGGACGACGATCGCGAACTGCAGCCAGGCGGCGCGCCACGGGATGCCGTCCTCGTTGAGCTCCACGAGCTTGCCGCCGAAGATGCCCTTGGGGATCTCGGAGAAGAAGATCCTCCCGGTCCTGACGATCGTGACCGACAACGGCGGCCCGTTCCGCTCGTTCACGTTCGAAGCGTTCATCGCGACGCGCCCCGAGCTGCGGCACGTCCGCACGCGGGTTCGAACGCCCGGGCAGAATGGATCACGCGAACGCGGGTTCGGGACGATGAAGTACGAGTGGCTGTTCCGAGAAGAGATCAACGACGGCCTCCAGCTCGTCGAGCACGTGAACGCCTACCGGCACGACTACAACCACGTCCGACCACACGAAGCGATCGCCTGGAACCGACCCGCTGACGTCTACGCCGGCACCGCCGACCCCACCGTCCCCAACTTCGAAACCAAAGAAATCCTGCCAACTACTTGACGCGGGACAGACCCAAGCGCTAGGTCTGGTCCCCGCTACAACACCGAACTACCAAGTAGCTTGGGTCGACTGCCGTGGGGCGACACAACCCGGACGTGGAATCGTTGCTCGGAATCCATGCCTCAATCCTGCAGGTTGATCAGCTCAAATCTGCAAGTTCACAGCCTCTTGTCTGCAAGAGTGACACCCCTTACTTGCCTGCACCACTTCCGCGATCTCGACGGCCTCGAGGTCGACCTCATCATCGAACTGGCCGACGGGCGTCTCCTGTCCATCGAAGTCAAGAGCAGCACCTCCATTACCGGCGGCCTGGACCAACCTCATCCGCTTCAGAGACCGCTTCCCCGACCTCAACATCACGGGTGCCTGCCTCCACACCGGAACCCAGACCGCCGTCGTCGGCGGCTGGCTGCACATCCTTCCCGTTACCGCACTCTGGCAGCACTGATTCGGAGGCCCTTCGCGGCTTCTAGATCCGGGCAATCAATCGGCTCTCGTCGAGGGACCCTCTGCGCCGGCTGACTCGGCTCTTCGCCGTCGACGGCACCGACAAGGGCCGTCACTGTCACTGGGATGCGGGCAGCAGCGACGACGGGGTGCCGCTGTACGTCACCACCAACTCGTCGCGCGCCCGCGACGCCGCCACGTACAGCAGCGAGCGTTCCCTCAGCTGCGCCTCGCTGAGTTCCTCGTCGTCGTAGTCGTAGGCCTTCAACCCCATCGGCATCGAGTCCTTGCTCAGCCCGAACAGCAGCACACGGGTGAACTCGGTGCCCTTGGCGCGGTGCATCGTCAGCGCGACCGGGTAGCCGGGCTTCACCGTGCCGGCCTCCAGGGCCCGGACGTCGACGCCGCGCTCCCCCAGCCCGGCGACGACGCGGCCCCGCGTCGCCCTGTCCCGCACCAGCACCGCGACGGTCTCCGGCGCCACCTCTCCATCCGCCACCCAGGCACCGACCAGCTCCGCGGCGAAGTCCAGCTCCGCCGTCAGCGTCGGGAACGCCCGCACCTCTGGCTTCGGCCCCGTCCGCGCCGACAGGTAGCCGGCCATGGTCTCAGCCTCGCCGTCGGAGTCGACGACCTCCTGCCCGGTCAGCACCCCGACGGCCCACGCCAGGTTCTGCGCGGTGGTGCGGTAGTTGAGCTTCAGCCCCCGAGACCGGCCCTGCGTCCGGATCCCGTACGCCGAGAGCATCAGCTTCTGCCCGTAGATCCGCTGGTGGGCGTCCTCGGCGATGAAGATGTCGTTGGTCGCCTCGGCCGCCAGCGCCCGGACCAGCTGCCAGTGGCACGGCTTGAAGTCCTGCCCCTCGTCGACGAGCACGTGCCGGGCGGGTCGCTGCCCCGTCGCCTCGAGATGGGCGGCGGCGATGGAGGCGGCCTCCGCGAAGTCGAGCGTTCCCGCCTCGCGGGCGGCTCCGCGGTACGCCTCGACGACGGCCCACACCGCCTTGCGCCCCGCCCGCGACAGCCGCACCCCGCGGCCCGTCCGCGCCACCTTCAGGTAGTCGGCCAGCTGCGTGATGCGGTGTGGGAGGATCACCATCTCGTACTCGGCGGCCAGGAACGCGGGCTTGCGAAGCTTCTCGTCCAGGCCCTCACCGGCCCGCAGCACGGCCTGGCGCCAGGCGGCGTCGGTGTCGGTGCGGCCGCCGATGTCGGTGCGTCCCACCCCCAGCACGGCCGCGACGGCCTCGCTCACGTCCGCGCCCGCCGACTGCACCACGGCCCGTGCGAGGGCGTCGATGCCCTTGACGTGCAGCCCGGGCGCGCCGAGGGCGTCGGCGAAACCGAGGTCGGGGTCGAGGCGCTCCAGGCTGCGCGACAGCTCGGCCGCGAGGTTGGTGGTGAACGTCGTGACGACGATGGGCGCGCCCGGGTCCTCGACGGCCAACCGCCGCGCCCGGTGGAGCACGACGACGGTCTTGCCGGTCCCGGCCCCGCCGGAGATCCGGTACGGCCCGTTCCAGTCGCCGCGCACCCAGGTGCGCTGCTGCGGGTGGAGGAACACGCGCCAGGCGGAGAAGTCGCCGCCGGTGATAACCCGACGGAGTTCGTCGGCGCCGGCGAGCTTGGCGAATCCCATCTGGGCGCTCGGGTGGTCGAAGCTGTCGAGGAGCTCCTGGTCGCTGACCGGCGCCGGCTCGACGAACCGGGTGACCGCCTCCTCGGGGCTCATCGGCCGGTTCATGATCTCCAGCTCCTGCTGGATCTGCGTGATCGACTCCCCGTCGGCCAGCAGCAGCAGCGCGAGGCCCTGCCATTCGGGCAGCGTCTGGGCGAACGCCTGCATCGCGTCCTTGCTGGTGAGCGCGATGGCCTGATCCGCGGTGGCCGGTGGGATGCCGAGGGAGACGGTGAGATCGGCGGCGCTGAAGGCGATCAGGGGCGCGGGTGCGGCGGGCAGCGGCTCGACGGCGACCGGCTCGGCCCACGGCACCGTCGGCTCCGAGGCGACCTCGTTGTACTCGGGCAGCCCGTTGATGGGGTTGATCGTCAGGGTGACCTTGGCAGCCACCGTGTAGGCGTCGTCGTGGTTGTAGATGCCGTGCACCACGTACGCCGTCGAGGTGGGCGTGGTGAGCTTGAACAGCAGCGCCCGGTACTGCTGGTCCACCCGGCCGGTGCGGGCGCGGGAATCGGCGGCGTTGTGGACGGGCTCGATGTGCAGGCCGGGGGCGCTGTCGTCCTGGGCGAGTTTCTCGAGGAAGCTGTAGGCCTTCTGCTTGATCGACGTGTCGAGCAGCTTGTCCTGCTTGGGGTAGATGATGACACTCTCAGGCACCGCTTCGTTCCTTCCATGCCGCCGCGATCACGGCCGCGTCGGGCGCGAGGATGCGCCACCCGTCCGCCTCGACGCCCGGGGTGGGGTCTAGCTGCACGGCGATCTTCTCGCTCGTCCACACCAGCTCGAACGGCACGCCGTCGAGTTCGTAGCCCACCTCGCCGTCGGGCGCTGCCACCCCAGCCTCGCTCAGCGCGGCGATGAGGCTCAGCAGCGATGCCGACTCTCCCGCCAGCTCCTCGACGATGGGTTGCCACTCGGCGCCGACGTCGACGCCCCCGTGCACGATGTCCATCACCGGAGCCGCCGTGATGGTTGCGGCCGAGCGGGCCTCGAACGCGGCGATCGATGCTGGCAGCAGCGCCAGGACGTTGGCCAGCTGCAGCCACTCGCGCCAGGCCTCCTTGGCCTCGGCGGCATTGAGGTTGACGGTGTCGTCGAGCACGGCGGCCAGTTGCACCGAGCCGGGGGCCGGGACGCCCACCGCGACGGCGAGGCTGCCCTGCCGCAAGACCCGGGTCTGCCCTTCCGTCCCGGACAGTAGGCCGACGGCGAGCTCATCCACCGGCCCGTCCGCAGGGGCTGCGCCGGAGGCGAACACCGAGAACGCGGCAGCGCGGGCGAAGCGCGCGAGGTTGTCGGGGTCGGGCTGCTGCATCCATCCGGCCAGGAACGCCAGCGGCCCGCCGAGTAGCGCCTCGCGTGCGGCGGCCGTGTGCTGCATCGCTGGCTCGGCGTTCAGCCTCTGCACCAGCGGCGCCTTGAACCACGACGGTGCCGTGGCCGCGTCTCCCGCCTCGTCGAGCGCCAGGTCCTGCGCGGTGATGGCAAGCACCAGCGTGCCGCTCTGGCGGAGGATGCGGCGCTTGGCGGCGTCGTCGGAGATGTTGTTGCACTTCGGGGAGGCGTGGAACTGCCAGCCGTCGGTGAAGATCGCGACGTCCGGCAGGCCCTCGCTGGAGAGCACGAAGTCGGGCTTGGAGTTGGCCACGTGCACCTGCGGGCGGAGCCGGAAGGTGCGGCTGCCGAGGGAGACGGTGATGATGTTGCTGCCGGAGATGCTGGGGGTCTGCTTGACGGTGCCGCCCAGCTTGGCCGCCAGCCGCAGGAACGCGGCGCGGAAGCGCTCCTCCAGCCATGACTCCCCCGTCGGGTCCGGGGCCGGCGGGGCCTCCGTGATCTTCCACGACGGCACCAGCGGCGGCTCCCCGCCGTCGATGCCCAGCAACGTGCGCAGGTGCCGCTCGGCGGCCACCCGGGAGGTGACCTCGCGGTTGTGCGGCGCGGCGAACGGCAGCAGGCAGCGGTGGCAGGAGAGGCGCCCCTCGTCGGCGCAGGCGCAGCGCTTGACGCGCTCCAGCGCGCCGGTGAGCACCTGCCACAGCTCGCGGGGGTCGGCGAGCTCGGCGAGGTAGCCGGTGCCGCCGGGGACGAGGTCGTGCAGGAGGAGGGCGTCGCGGTTGTCGAGCAGCGGGTCCTTGATGAAGGCGACGTCGAGGTGGTCGGGCGCGCCGCCGTAGTTCTCGCGCAGCCCGAGCAGGACGGCGGCGGTGAGGCTGGGCACGGCGAACACGTCGTCGCCGAACGCGATGCCCTGCGGCAGGGTGAGCACGACGCCCTCGGTGGTGAGTTTGCGGGTGAGCAGCACGGAGCGGGTGTGCTCCTCGTGGCTGTGGCGGTGCTTGCACCAGGGCCGGTGCTCGTCGCGCTTGTTGGCCAGCCCGGTGCGGTCGAGGTGGCCGCAGGCCTCGCAGATCCGGAACCGCGGCCCGGCCAGCCGGTTGCCGGCGATGGTGATCTCGCCGGCGGTGTGGCGGCGGGGGCCGAGGTTGTACCAGCGCACGTCCATGCCCTTGAGGTACGCCACCCCCAGACCGCCGGTGGTGTACCAGCGGTCCTGGACGGTCTGCGGGTCGACGTCGGCGGCGGTGACGATGGCGAACCCGGCGCGGACGCGCTCGTCGTTGGAGTCGTCGATGCGGGACTCGTCGCGCCGCACGAATGCGGAGACGCGGGTGAGCTCGATGGTCTCGAACCGCTGCCCGACGTCGTTGATGCCGGACTTCCCGCAGCGGGGGCAGGTGGTGGGGGTGTCGTCGCCGTCGTGGCTGTAGCCGCAGTGGGGGCAGAGCCGGACGGTGCGGATGGCGGAGCCGTCGTGGCCCACCTCGACGGCGTCGATGTCGATCTGGTGTCCGCCGACGTAGAACGACGCGCCGGGCGCGAAGTCGCGCAGGGCGTTGGCGCTGGCGCGGGAGTAGTCGGCAGCCTCGGAGTGGTATTCGCCGGTGTCGGAGTCGATCCAGCTCATGGTGACGTCGAGCTGGACGGAGTCGTCGACCAGCGAGTAGTTGGGCAGCAGCCCGATCCGCTCGAGCGCGGAGATCCAGAAGTCGCCGTACGCGGCGCCGATCTGGGCCTCCAGCATGCGCTGCTCGGCGCGGGCCTCCTTGAGGGCGCGGGCGTCGTCGTCGCTGTCCTGCTCGCGGGCCTCAAGATCTGGCAGTTCGGCGACCAGTTGGTCGAGGCGGTCCTTGATGTCCTGTTGCTCGGCGTGCCAGCGCTGCGCAGCGCGGCCGATGGTGGCCACCAGCCCGCTGGAGCCGTCGGGCCCGGGGGTGGCCCACTGACGCAGCGCCTCGGCGGCGTCTGGGCGGAGGGTGGCGGTGAGGTCGCCGTCGACGGCGAACGCGGCGAGGAA
>DAONOU010000152.1:0-6621 GCA_035409265.1 Arachnia sp.
CGCGGGCATCGGCATGGTGCACCAGCACTTCATGCTGATCCCGGTGTTCACCGTTGCCGAGAACATGGTGCTGGGCCGCGAGCCCGGCCGCGGTGGCCTCCTCGACCTCAACGCCGCGCGCGCGAAGGTTCGCGAGCTGAGCGACCGGTACAACCTCGACGTCGATCCCGACGCGCTCGTCGAGGATCTGCCGGTCGGCATCCAGCAACGCGTGGAGATCCTGAAGGCGCTCGCCAACGACGCCACCTACCTCATCTTCGACGAGCCCACCGCGGTGCTGACGCCGCAGGAGATCGACGAGCTGATGGAGGTCATGCGCTCCCTCCGCGACGAGGGCCGCGCGATCGTCTTCATCACCCACAAGCTCCGCGAGGTGCGGGCCGTCGCGGACGACATCACGGTCATCCGCCGTGGGAAGGTCGTCGGCGCCGCGGAGCCTACCGCGCCCGAGGGCGAGCTGGCGGCCATGATGGTCGGCCGGTCCGTCTCGCTCCAGGTGGACAAGGAGCCCGCGAAGCCCGGCGCCGAGAGGCTGGTCATCACGGACCTCACGGTCGCCAGCCCGTCCGGCGCGGTCGCCGTCGACCAGCTGAGCCTCAGCGTGCGCGGCGGCGAGATCGTCTGCATCGCCGGCGTCCAAGGCAACGGGCAGACGGAACTGGCCGAGGCGCTGCTCGGCACCATGACCCCGCTCAGCGGCACCGCCGTCCTCGACGGCGTGGACATCGCGCACGCCAGCCCCGCGAAGACCATCAAGGCCGGCCTGGGGTTCGTCCCGGAGGACCGGCACCGCGACGGCTTCGTCGGCGAGTTCAGCATCGCCGAGAACCTCGTGCTGAACAACCTCGACGCCTATTCGAGGAACGGCTCGCTGCAGCTGAAGGCCATCGCGGACAACGCGGTGGCCCGCATCCAGGAGTTCGACATCCGCTCCGAGTCGCACACCCAGCCGGTGAATGCCTTGTCGGGCGGGAACCAGCAGAAGGTGGTGCTGGCGCGCGAGCTGTCGCGGCCGCTCTCGCTGCTGCTCGCCAGCCAGCCGACCCGCGGCGTCGACGTCGGCGCCATCGAGTTCCTGCACAAGCGGATCGTCGAGGAGCGCGACGTCGGCACCGCCGTCCTGATCGTGTCGACGGAGTTGGAGGAGGTCGAGTCGCTGGCCGACCGGATCGCGGTGATGTACCGCGGGAAGATCGTCGGCGTCGTCGGCCCGGACACCCCGCGCGACGTGCTCGGCCTCATGATGGCCGGGATCAGCTACGAGGACGCCGTCGCCACGGTGGAGGAGAGCCATGAGTGAGAAGGCACGCCCCGCCTGGGTGCAGACCACCATCATCACGGTGGCGTCGATGCTGCTGGCGTTCGTCGTCGCGGCGGTGATCATGGTGGTCTCGGACGCAGAGGTCGCCGCGAAGTGGGCCTACTTCTTCAGCCGCCCGGGCGACGCGCTCGGCGCCAGCTGGGACAAGATCGCCACCACGTTCTACGCCATGTGGTACGGCTCGATGGGCAACTGGGTCAACATCACCAACACGACGGCGGAGGCCACGCCGCTGATCGCCGCGGGCCTCGCCGTCGCCATCGCGTTCCGGGCAGGGCTGTTCAACATCGGCGCCCAGGGCCAGGCCATGGTCGGCGCGCTCGCCGCGGCCTTCGTCGGCTTCACGGTCAAGGGCCTGCCGATCTTCCTCCACCTCCCGCTGGTGATCCTGGTTGGCCTGATCACGGGCGCGATCTGGGGCGGCATCGTCGGCGTGCTGAAGGCGCGCACCGGCGCGCACGAGGTGATCCTCACGATCATGATGAACTACATCGCGGGCAGCCTGCTCGCGTACCTGATGATGCAGAAGGCGTTCCAGGCGCCGGGCCGCAACGACCCCATCTCCCCGGTGCTCGAGTGGACCGCGACGATGCCGCGGCTCGCGGGCACGCGCCTCCATCTCGGGTTCTTCATCGCCCTGCTCGCCGCGTTCATCGTGTGGTGGCTGCTGGAGCGCACGAAGTTCGGCGTGCAGCTGAAGGCCGTAGGCCTGAACCCGAACGCCGCGGCTGTCTCGGGCGCCAGCGTGTCGAACATCACCATCATCACCATGGCGCTGGCCGGAGCGTTCGCGGGCCTCGGCGGCGTGATGATGGTCAGCGCGCCGCAGCTGCTCACCGGGACGCCCACCCAGATGACCGGCACCATCATCGGCACGCTCGGCTTCGACGCCATCACCGTCGCGCTGCTCGGGCGCTCCCGCCCTCTGGGCGTGGTGCTCGCCGGCCTGTTGTTCGGCGCGCTGAAGGCGTCGCGTCGCACCATGATCACCATGGCAGGCACGCCGGACAAGTTGACCGACCTGATCCAGGCCCTCATCGTGTTGTTCGTCGCCGCGCCGGCGTTTGTCGTCGCGATCCTTCCGTTCCTTCGCGAGCGGAAACCGAAGTCAGCCCCCCGATCTGCAGCGAAGGCGGCCCAGGCATGAGCGCGGAGACCCTCACTGTGCAGACCCGGCACGTCGAGTCGCCCGAGGCCCGCTCGCAGCGGCTCTCGACCGGCATCCTCGTCATCGTGATCGGCGCCCTCCTCGCCATCATGGCGTTCACGGTGCACCACTCGGGCATCATCGCGCTGTCGGACGCGTTCGACGAGGTGCAGCTGCCCAGGATCGAGCTGCCGGGGACCCCCACGGTGCTCATCAGCGCCCTGCTGGTGCTGGGCGCGGGTATCGGCCTGCTCAGCGGGCGGTTGAGCCATCGGCTCCGGATCGTCGCGGCCGTCGCCGCCGGCGCGGGCGTCCTCGTCGGCTTCGTCGTGTGGGCGGCCGCCAGCTCGGACCTGCCGTTCACCCTCACCAGCCAGCTCAACCTGACGCTCGAGTACGCGACGCCGCTGTTCTTCGGCGTCCTCGGCGGCGTCCTCGCCGAGCGCGCGGGCGTCGTCAACATCGCCATCGAGGGCCAGTTCCTGACCGCGGCCTTCGCGGCCTCGCTGACCTACTCGATCACGAAGTCGTTCGTCGCCGCGCTGTTCGCGGCCGCGTTGGCGAGCGTGATGATGTCGGCGGTGCTGACGCTGTTCGCGCTGCGCTACCTGGTAGACCACGTCATCATCGGCGTCGTCATCAACGTGCTCGCGACGGGACTCACCGGCTTCATCTACCAGCAGCTCGTGGCGAAGGACCCCGGCACCTACTCGTCGGTCCGGCCGATGCTGCCGATCTCCGTTCCGGGCCTGGACAAGATCCCATTCCTCGGCCCGATCCTGTTCACGCAGCGTCCGCTCACCTACATGGCGTTCGTCTCCGTGGCGCTCGTGTGGTTCCTGCTCTTCCGCACCAAGTGGGGCCTGCGCGTCCGCTCGGTGGGCGAGCACCCGCACGCCGCGGACACCGTCGGCATCCCCGTGGTGCGCACCAAGACGGCCGCGGTGCTGCTCGGCGGCCTGTTCGCGGGGCTCGGCGGCGCGTACTTCACGATCGGCTCGGTGGGCGCGTTCCAGGACAACAACCCGACGGCGGGCAACGGCTTCATCGCGCTCGCCGCGGTCATCATGGGCCGCTGGCACCCCGTCTACGGGGCGCTGACCGCGCTGTTCTTCGGCTTCGCCCGCGCCCTCGCGCAGACCACGAAGCCGATGCAGCTGCCCATCCCCAGCCACTTCATCGAGATGCTGCCGTACCTGGCGACGATTATCGCCGTCGCCGGGCTCGTCGGCCGCGTCCGCCCGCCCGCCGCGGACGGCGCCCACTTCGTGAAGAGCCACTGATGGCGGTGGACTGGGAGGCGCTGCGCGCGGCGGCGGTCGAGGCATCGGCGCGGGCGTACGCGCCGTATTCGAACTACCGGGTGGGCGCGGCGGCGATCGTCGACGACGGCCGCTTCGTCACGGGCTGCAACGTCGAGAACGCCTCCTACGGCGTCGGCCTGTGCGCCGAGTGCGGCTTGGTGTCGTCGCTGGCCGCCGGCGGGGGAGGGCGCCTCGTCGCCTTCACCTGCGTCAACGGCGAGGGTCAGGTGATCACGCCCTGCGGCCGGTGCCGCCAGCTCCTGAACGAGTTCGGCGGCCCTGCGCTGCTGCTCGAGACCCCGGCCGGTATCCTCACGCTGGACCAGATGCTGCCCCAAGCCTTCGGCCCGGATGACCTCACCGCTCGTTGAGCCGGGCGCACGCGCGAAGCGCCGTGCCCGTGTCGAAGCGTTCGGGACAACCACACATACCTCGGACACAACACAAGAAGGGCCGCTGTGCTGACGATCGATGACCTGCGCGCGCTGCCAAAGGTGGCGCTCCACGACCACCTCGACGGAGGGCTGCGTCCTGAGACCGTGATCGAACACTGCGCCGAGGTGGGGCACGCGCTTCCGACCACCGACCCAGCGGAGCTCGGCCGCTGGTTCTTCGAGGCCGCCGACTCCGGCTCGTTGGTGCGGTATCTGGAGACGTTCGGCCACACCGTCGCGGCGATGCAGACGCGCGAGCACCTCGTGCGGGTGGCGCGGGAGTTCGTCGTCGACCAGGCGCTCGACGGCGTCGTGTACGCCGAGGCGCGGTGGGCGCCGGAGCAGCACGAGTCGCGAGGGTTGACGCGCCGCGAGGCGGTCGAGGCGGTGCGCGACGGGCTCGCCGAGGGCATGGCCGAGGCCGCGGCGCTCGGTCACCGTATCGTCGCGCGCCAGATCGTCACCTCGATGCGCCACGTCGCGCCGACGGTCGACACCGCCCAGCTGGCCGTCGACTTCCGCGACGATTCGGTCTGCGGCTTCGACATCGCCGGCGCCGAGGACGGCTTCCCTGCCGCGCGCTGGCTGCCCGCGTTCGAGCTGCTGAAGCGCGCGAACATGTTCATCACCATCCACGCCGGCGAGGCCTACGGCCCGGGCTCGATCTGGGAGGCCGTGCAGCTGTGCGGCGCCAACCGCGTCGGCCACGGCGTGCGGATCGTCGAGGACATCGTGATCGTCGACGGCGTCCCCGTTCTTGGCCGCTTGGCTGCCTACGTACGCGACGCTCAGGTTCCGCTGGAGGTGTCCCCGTCGTCGAACCTGCAGACGGGCATCGCCGCGACGATGGGGGAGCACCCCGTCGACCTGCTGAAGAACCTGGGCTTCAACATCACGGTCAACTGCGACAACCGCCTGATGAGCCGCACGACGATGTCGCGCGAGTTCGCGCTGCTGTCGGAGGCCTTCGGGTGGACCCTCGCCGACGTCGAGCGCTGCACCCTCGCCGCGATGCGCGCCGCGTTCCTGCCCTTGCCCGAGCGTGAGGCGCTCATCAACGACGTCATCCTCCCCGCCTACGCCGCCGCTCGTTGAGCCCTGCGCTCGCTGAGCTCCGCGCTCGTTGAGCTGCCCCACCGCTCGTTGAGCCAGGCGCGCCGACGGAGTCGGCCGCGACCGCGTCGAAGCGCCTGGCACCCGGTTCGTGGACGTGTGGTCGGGGCCAGGCCGTAGGCTGGGGCCATGGCCCTGATTCCCGCCCCGACACGCGATGCGACCCGGGTGAGCATCCGCCGTCGGCGCCCGTCCGGGGCGCTGTCCGACGTCGTCGGGCACCTGGTCGCGGCGAACGACGAGTGGATGGTCGTGCTGCCCGAGGATCGGGGCGCCGAGTGGGTGCCGAGGGCCGAGGCCGAGGCGGTCCGAAAGGTGCCCGAGCGCACGGTGCTTCCCGCCTCGGCGGCCGACGCGCTGGAGCGCGTCCTCGAGCTGACCTGGCCGGGGCTCCGCCGCGCCCGGCTGGGAGGCTGGACGATCCGGGTCGGACGCGGAAAGACGCAGCGGGCCAACTCGGTGCTCGCCGTCGGAGACCCCGGAATGCCCTTCGCCGACGCCACCATCGCGGCGAACGAGTGGGCGGGACGGGACCTGCCGCTTCAGGCGGTGCGCGGCAGCCGCGTCGCCGACGAGGCGCTGGCCCTCGGTTGGGAGGCCGCGTCGCCGACCGTCGTCATGGTCGCGGAGGCATCCGCCCTCGTCGCCGCGGGCGCGGGCGTCGTGTCGGACGAGCCCGACGCGGCCTGGCGCGCGGTCTATCGCGGCGGCGATGTCGACGAGGATCGGCTCGCGGAGCTGACCAGCGCGCCGGCCCGCTACCTGCGCGTGGGCGAGAGCGCCGTCGGCCGGGTCGCGCCGGCGCGAGGCTGGGCGGTGCTGTCCTGCATAGAGGTCGCCCCGGAGGCGCGCGGGCGGGGGCTCGGCCGCGCCGTCACCCGTGCGCTGATCGCGGAGGCCGTGCTCCTCGGCGCGCGTCATGTCGCGCTTCAGGTCGAGGAGGACAACGCCGTGGCGAGGAGCCTGTACGCGTCGGAGGGATTCGTGGAACACCACGCCTACGCCTACCTCCGTCCGCCTCGCGGGGAGAGGGCTCGGCCTGACGTTTTGACGGAAAAGTGCGGCAGGATGGAGACAATCCCGGTTCAGGGGCCGGAATCCCCGTTTGGCCGCACTTATCCGTCAGAATCGCGGGGCGCGTAGGACGTGCCCGAGTTCGCGGCCTACGAGCCGGACCGGCCCTCGGCGGAGCGCGCGATGCCGACCATCGCGCCGCTGCGGCCGTCAGACGTCGCCGAGTGCGCCGCGCTCGCCCCCGCGCGGGAGGGCGACGACATGGCGCGCTGGGCCGAGGTCTTCCGG
>DAONOU010000153.1:0-6612 GCA_035409265.1 Arachnia sp.
CGACGGGGATCAGCAGATAGCCGACCACGCGCAGGATCCGGTCGATGCCCTGCCGCAGCTCCGAGCTGACGAGCGTGAACTTCGCCGCCTGGGCGGTGAGCTGTGCGGCGTAGGCGTCGGAGCCCACCTTCTCCGCGCGGTAGACGCCGGTGCCGGACAGCACGTACGAGCCGGAGAGGACGCCGTCGCCCGGGGCCTTGGTGACGGGGTCGGCCTCGCCTGTCAGCAGGGACTCGTCGACCTCGAGGTAGTCGGCGGCCACCATGGATCCGTCGACGACGATCTGGTCGCCGGGCCCGACGGCGATGAGGTCGTCGAGGACCACCGCGTCGCGGACGATCTGGTGCACGTGCCCGTCCCGGATCACCGTCGGGTGCGCCTCGCCGACGACGGCGAGGTTGTCCAGCGTGCGCTTCGCGCGCAGCTCCTGCACGATCCCGATGACCGAGTTCGCGATGATCAGCAGGCCGAAGGCGCCTTGCAGCAGGTGCCCCGTGATCAGGACGCAGCAGAAGAGGACGAAGAGGATCAGGTTGACGCGCGTGAAGACGTTCGCGCGGACGATGTCGGCGGTGGAGCGGCCGGATCGCGAAGGAAGGCGGTTGACGAGGTCGCGCTCGATCCGGTCGCGGACCTCCGCCGAGGTGAGCCCCGTCAGCTCACCTGACACGCCGGACGCTCATCTCGGCGAGGCGGGCGAGCGCCGTGCGACCCTCCTCGGTCATCTCTGCGGCGTCGAGGGCGGCGAGCGCCCGGTCGGTGCCCTCCTCGATCAGCCGCTCGACGTGGGCGCGCGCCCCGCTGGCCTCGATCAGCGCGGCCGCGCGGTCGACGTCCGCGTCGGTCAGCCCGGGGGCGCCGAGCATGGCGTCGAGTTCGGCCGCGTCCAAGGGATCCGCCGACGCGAGCGCGGTCAGGACGAGCACCGTGCGCTTGCCCTCGTGGATGTCGCCGCCGTAGGGCTTTCCGGTGACCGCGGGGTCGCCGTAGACGCCGAGCACGTCGTCGCGGAGCTGGAAGGCCCGGCCGATGAGCGAGCCGAAGTCGCCGAGCGCGGCGAGCAGGGCGTCGTCGGCACCGCCGAGCGCCGCGCCGGCCTGGGCCGGGCGCCGCACCGAGTAGCTGGCCGACTTGTACTCCAGCACGCGACGCGCGACGTCGAGCTCCTCGGCGTAGCCCGCGGCGCCGGTGACGCCGTACTGCGCGCTGACGTCCAGGAACTGCCCGGCCGTCACCTCGGCGCGCATCGCGGCCAGCAGCGGGCGGGCGGCGTCGAGGCGGGCGGCGCCCGAGCCGTCGGCCAGCTCGATACTCCACATCAGCAGGAGGTCACCGAGCAGGATGGCCGACGACGCGGCGAACTCAGTCTCCGAGCCGCGGCCGGCGCGGGCGGCGTGCAGGGCCTCGAAGCGCTTGTGGGCGGAGGGCACGCTGCGGCGGGTGTCGGCGGCGTCGATCAGGTCGTCGTGGACGAGCGCGCTCGTGTGCAGCAGGTCGAGGGAGGAGGCGACGGCGAGCAGCGCGGCGTCGTCATCGGGCCGGCCGCCTGCGGCGACGTGCCCCCAGTAGCAGAACGCGGGGCGCAGTCGCTTGCCCGCGCCGACGTACTCGCGGGCGACGGGCAGCAGGTCGGTGGCGCCCACGGCGTCGAGCAGCGGCGTCTTCGCGTCGAGGAAGGTCGAAAGGGTCTCGCTGACCGCGAAAAGGAACTCCGGGCTGAGCGGGGAGGCGGGGTCGAGCGGTCTCACGGGGGCAGCTTAGTCCAGCGGGTGAAAGGCCGAGCCGGATAAGGTGCGAGCCATGCCCCAGCCGTTTGCTCAGTCGTCTAGTGATCTGTCTCCGCAGTCGTCTGGTGACGTGGACTCTGCGCGGTCCTCAGTTCCCGCGTCGGTGGGCGAGCTGTTGGCGTCGGCGACGGGCCCGCTGTTCTCGTTCGAGTTCTTCCCGCCGCGCTCCGAGGAGGACGAGCCCGTCCTCTGGGCCGCCGTCGAGGCGCTGGCGCCGCACGAGCCCGCGTTCGTGTCGGTGACCTACGGCGCGAACGGGTCGCGCAGGGACAGGACGGTGGCGGCGACGCGGAGGATCGCGTCCTCGGGCGGCCCGCTGACGGTGGGCCACCTGACCTGCGTCGACCAGTCGAAGGCGGACATCGCGTCGGCGCTTGCCGAGTACCGCGACGCGGGCGTCACCAACATCCTCGCCATCCGCGGCGACATGCCCGGCGGGGGAGAGTGGCGACGTCACCCCGACGGCCTCGCCAACGCCACCGAGCTGGTGCGCTTCGTCAAGGAGCAGGGCGACTTCTGCGTCGGCGTCGCGGCCTTCCCGAACCCGCACGAGACCAGCAACGACGCGGACCTGGACGCGCGGATCCTGTGCGACAAGGTCGAGGCCGGGGCCGAGTTCGCCATCACGCAGCTGTTCTACGACGCCGAGCGCTACGGCGAGCTGCTGGAGCGCATGCGCGGCCGCGGCTGCACGGTGCCGATCATCCCCGGCCTGATGCCGCTGACGGTGATCACCCAGATCGAGCGCTTCGCCGAGCTGTCCGGCCGCCCGCTGCCCGACGACTTCGTCGCGCGCCTGCGCGCCGCGGGCTCGAAGGAGGAGGTTCGGGAGATCGGCCTCGCCCACGCCGTGACCATGTGCCGCGACCTGCTCGCCGCCGGCGCCCCCGGCATCCAGTTCTTCACCCAGAACCGCTCGAAGGCCACCCGCGAGGTCCTCACCGCCCTCCGCGCAACCCACGCTCGTTGAGCCGCGCTCCAAGGAGCGAAGCGACGCAGGCGCGTGCCGAACCTACCGCTCGTTGAGCCGCGCCCTAAGCGAAGCGCAGGCGCGTGTGATCGCGCTTCGCGCAGCAACGCCTTCCTTGGCCTCGGCAATCGAGCAAGCTCGATTGCTCTCGGCCGTCGTCGGCGTCGAAAGGTAGCAACGCCCCTTGAGCCGTGCCCTAAGGAGCGAAGCGACGCAGGCGCGCGTCGAAAGGCCTGGCACCCGGTTCGTGGACTGATCCCCAGTCTGCGTGGGCAGTCCTGAGAGAGTTGCCGGGCGGCGCGTGCGGCGCCGGGGCGGCGTTCGTGTTGACTCCGCGCGCGGTGCGGGCTTATTTTGAAGCGCCGCCCGACAACTCTCTCAGGACTGCCTGGCGTCGGCTCGTGCTCGGCGCGGCAACCGTGGTCGCGACGGCGGTTGGGTCCCTGAACGGATCGACGGCCCTGGAGAGTCTCATTGTGGTGGCAAACGTTCAGTTCGCGCCCGCGCCGGCGTTTGCGTGTACGTCAGAGTCAACTATGTGACTTTGACGTACACGTTGTTCGTCTTGGCCGTGCGGATCGAACGTTTGCAGCCGCGTTGTTCGGGAGAACGACGACGGTGCTTCGGAGAACTTAACTCGGGCCTCGTCAGACGCCAGGAGCGTTTGCTGGTTGAATGGACGCGACTTCAGTTACCCCGGGGAGGGAAGACCATGCAGACAGATGCCGGATCGAGTCCAGAGGACAACACGCAGCCGACCCCTGGCTCGGTGACTCCCGGCGCTCAGCCCACCCAAAATCAACGGGGCGTCGTAGGAGACGCATCCTAGGAATCGCGGCGGCCGCTGTCGTGGCCATCGTCGGTGTCGCGGAGTTTTTGGTCCCGGCGATCATCAACGCCGGTCGGCAGTCGACATCGGCGGACACGATTGAGGTGCGGACGACGTCATCGGGTCCGGCCAGTGCGGCAAGTCCCGCTCCTTCGGCCACCCAAGGGAGGGTGACGGAGAAATCTGATCCGCTCGCGGACGCAGCGGTCCTTGGTGGGGTCACCCTTGGCCCCGAAATGACCGATCCTCTGGAATATGTGACGACCTGGTTGCTGCCCGTCTCGGCACCTTTCAGCACTTTTCCAGAGGCACCGGATGGGAGTGCGGAATGCAGTAGCGAGCAGCTGAGATGGCTTGAAAAACATGCTACGCGGGACAACTTCTTTGATGACTCCGTGACCATCGCCGTTCGAAATCGTGCGGATGTGGGCGGTGCTCTCTCCCTGGAGAATGTGCGCTTCGAAGGGGACGAGGTCGCGACCGAGGCGTGGATACGATTCCATTGTCCGGATGCTAGCGGCGGGGCTACGAGCCAGACGCTGATGGTTGACATGGATGGCTCTCCTGCGGTGTGGGGCAGCGAGGGTGATGTTGGGCCAGAATGGGGTGAAGGAGCGGCCTGGGGTGACACGCGTGGCGAGGACTTCATGCCTGTTGGAGCCCTGGCGACGATCAACCTTGGCCCTGGGCAGCTCGCGCAGATTCAACTCAACCGCACCGGGAGTGCCGATCGGCAACGGTCGTACGCGGGGCGGATCCTTGCAGACTTGGCCGATGGGAGCGAGACGGTCGTACTCGCGGAAGGAGTCGAGTTCTTGCGTGATCCGCTGCCAGGCTATCGCGTGGAGGTTCCGTGGGACGATTCAGATGGTGCGCTCTCCTGCCTTGTTCCAGAGGATTCTCGGATCGATGAGTATGGGATGGAACGAGGACAGGGAACGCCGTGCACGGTCGCTGACGCGGCTGCATTGCTCGTGGAAGCGGGTAGCTCGGCAGCCTCAGTCGAATGAGTAGCCAGTCGCGGCCTTCACGAGCCGAGCAGAGCGAAGGAGCGTCAGGGGCCGCCAGAGAGTCGGACGGCGAAATCACTACGGGGAAGAGCCTGACGGTCAAGCGGTCGCGCTTGTCGCGGACGGGGGCTGTCGTCATGGCGGTGATTTCGGTCGTCGGGACGGCTGCTGGCGTATTTGGCGTGGTTCAGGCGATGACGCGCGACACGACCAATTTCTCGCACCTGCAGATTTCGGCCGGGCCGACGGAGGGTGCGACCGCGGAATGGGCCGTGCCAGAGGACGCACTCGACAGGTTGCCTGACGCTGGGTGGTGCGGCGAGGAGATGACCTCCTGGCTGGAGAGCAACGCCACGCCGCTGCGCCGGGAGGTGTCGATCAAGCTGCGCAACGATGCGACCGAGGGGCCGATGCTGGCGCTGACGGACTTCCGGCCGGTGTCGACCGTCGCCGAGAAGCGGGGTCCGTTGAGGGTGCGGCTGGTGTGCGATCCGGCAGGTTCGATCCCCAGCCAGATCTACCACGGCCGGGTGGATGCGGACAAAGGGACCACGGCCCGGCATGTCCGGGTGAGCGGCACGGGGGCTGAAGCGGCCCCACCGGTTCCGGTGGCGTTCAACCTCGCTCCCGGCGAGAGCGGAACCATCCCTGTCGGCCTGTTCAGCCGAATGCCGGTGTCTGGGTCGTTGGAGGCGACGGTGCTCAGCGGCAAAGAGGAGAAGGTCGTCGCGATTCCGGGGACATAGTTCGAGCTGCCCGCCCTGCTCTTCGCCGGGGACATGTATCTGATCACCACGGACGCGGGTCTACTGTGCGTGCAGACGGAGAAGGGCGTCATCGAGGAGTGCACTCTGGACGAGCTGAAGCACGAGGTTGCCACGGCTCGGAAGTGAGAAATCGGGAGCGAGGACTATCGTGGCGGTTTTCGTTCGATCTGCCCGCCCGGGAGCGTCATCTCGGCTGTTTCCGTCAGCATGCTGACGCTGCCAGCCGAGATAACCCCGCGGACGCCGCGGATCGAACGTTTGCAGCCGCGTTGTCCGGGAGACCCGACGACGGTGCCTGCAGCCCGTCGGGGATCCGTCAGAGGTCCTCGGGGTAGACGATCTCGATCTCGGTGATCGTCTTCGGGAAGTCCTTGCGGTTGTTGGTGAGGAACCGGTCGGCACCGGCCTCGATCGCCGTCGCCAAGTGCGCGGCGTCCGCGGGGCGAAGGCCGTACGACATGGCCAAATCGAGCGCGGTGCGTGCGGTCGACTCGTCGAGGGGACGGAGGGTGAGTCGACTGACCATCTCCATCAGAGACGCCGCCTCGGCTGAACTGGGGTTGACGCGCAGGGGCTTCGCGAGCACCTCCGTGAGCAGCAAGACGGAGCCGAACCCGACGAAATCGCTGGGTTCGGCGTCCTCGAACAGCGCACGTACACGCGTTCCGAGCCGGTTCCCGAAGTCAGCCGCGTAGATCAGGGCATCCGCGTCGAAGGCGGTCCAGAAGCTCATCGCGCCAGACGACTAGCGTAGACGTCCTCAATCAGCTCGGCGGTTCGCTCAGGCCCCAGCTGCACCTGAGTAAGAGGCCTCTTGCGCGCCTCCGCCAGCATGATGCGGAGCTGCTCGGTCCGCTCGCGCATCGCGGCCGTGCGGGGTGAGGCGACCGCGCTTGGGGACACGAGAACGGCCACGACCTTGCCGTGGCGGGTTATTTCGACTCGCTCACCAGCCTCGACGAGGTCGATCTGGGCGGGCAAGGTGCGGCGAGCTTCACTCACGCTGATGACAGACACGCCGTAAGTGTACGTCAATGTACAAGAAGGTACGGGGTGTCGGCCTCGTGCCACGTGTGACATCGGAAGCGGATGTGGATGCTTGCTTGTAGGCTCGCGCGATGGAACCGTCACACTTGCTCGCGCTCGTCCCGGGGCGGAGCGCCGGATGGAAGTACACCCGTCACGTCGTCGAGTTGGGGACGCTCCGGGTGCCGAGCGGGAGGCTGGAGGCCAGCGACCCGTTCGTCGG
>DAONOU010000154.1:0-6531 GCA_035409265.1 Arachnia sp.
GGAAGACCTGACGTTCCGCCAGGATCAGCGTGAAGGCGAGCACAAGGAACGCTGTCCATGCGAGAGACTTCAGAGTGGCTGGTCGACGATCGCCTGCCCCGGTCTGGCCGGAAGGGCGGAGCCGTGAGAGGCCGTACCCGAGGTTGGCGGCCAGGGCAACGAGCACGGGAACCGCAAGAACGGTAGTTATCGACATGTGAGGCTCTTGTCATGGGGAGTGCGGCTGCTATCCATTTTTGTACCAGTTCCAACAAGCTTCGAGGCCGATGATGGTCACCAGCGTATTTCCGATGGCGTTGAGCAGCGTGTTCACCTTGACCCGCTGCGCGGCGCTCAGCGTCTTCTCCAGGTAGCCATGCATGAGGTTGATGAAGGTCTTGAACTCGGCGACGGTGAAGTTGGCCGAACCGATGGCCGCCTTCCACTTGCTGATGAGGCTGCTGGAGGCCTTGATGATCTTGCCGATCTTGGCTATCAGCG
The DNA here is from genome assembly GCA_035409265.1 of Arachnia sp. GTDB lineage: Bacteria > Actinomycetota > Actinomycetes > Propionibacteriales > Propionibacteriaceae > Arachnia. The sequence goes on from DAONOU010000154.1 coordinate 481, forward strand.
TCGTCATCTTTGCCGCGGCGAATCCAAGGATGAGCGCCACGCTTCCGATGCACTCGGCCACGGTCCAGATCGAAGGATCTGAGATCACCGGGAACTCTGCAGTACTGGTGTCCACATGCTGCGTGATGACGTCTCCGACCACGGTGAAGTAGGTCGGGAGAGATGCGCCGGTTGCATCGACCGCCCACGGGGTCTCGATGTACGCCGAGAGGAAGCCTGCGTCGCCGACCAGTTCCAGTCCGCCGTCTTCGGATTGCTGCCAGCGCGCGCCGTCGGGAATCGCCGTCTCCATGCTGAACGAGTGTGCCTGGGTCGGCTGGCTGGCGATGTTGATGAACTGGACGCCACCCGAAGCGCCGGGTGCGACGACAAACGTCTCGTCTTCAGTCTCTAGTACGGCGACTGCGCCCTCGGTTCGTACCACCTCCGCATCGGGGATTCGGGCGCCGACCGAAGCCGAGCCAAGCACCACAGCCGACGAGTCTTCGACGGTGGGGAGGAGAACCACAGCGGTCTCCGTGGCTGCCATCTCGCTGAGAGCGGCGTCTGCGGAGGCGGTATGTGCCTTCGGACTACCGATCAGGCCTTCGAGAGTTTCGAGCGCGTCGCGGTCGAGATCGACGATCTCAGAGACTACCCCCATGGTGTCCACGACGGTTGGTCCCTGGGCTTGGGCGGGACCGCAGCTGCGTTGGACACCAACGCAGTGGCGATTGTGCCGGCGAGGACGAGGTTGAGTGGTCGCCTGCCGAATGGGAACTTGCGGAGCATCTACGTTGATCCTGGCCTTCCCCTGTGCCAAGGTCCGTCCTTGGCTCTAGAGAGGATGATGATGGTTGGGGAAACATGTCAATTATGTAATCTACCTTCGGTCTAATTCAATCAACCAAAGTCGATTCGTGTTGCTCCGCCTTGGTCGTCGCTCAGCCGCAGAACGTGTTGTTTCGGCGCTGCTCTCGTCGGCCGGAGGCGCCCACCGGCCGAGCGGGTGTGAGGAGGTCGGTGATCTTTGCGGGCATCGGCGTCGCGGGCCTCGCGTTCTACCTGGGCGCGGTCGCGCTCGGCCTGAACACGCAGGTCCGCCCGGCGAACCTGACCGAGAACTGGTGGATGGTCCCTGTGCTCGTCCTGCTGGCGGTCAAGAACGCGGTCCTCGAGGAGGTGCGCATGGTGGGCTTCCTCTTCACCCGTTGGGCGCAGACCGGTCAAACGATGTGGACCATCGTGGTGATCTCTGCCGTCGTGCGGGACATATATCACCTGTACCAGGGCTGGGGAGGCTTCGCGGGCAACCTGCTGATGGGCCTGGTCGGCCGCTGAGGAAGTGGCCTGAGTGGCGGAGGGCATAGCAAGTGCTGCCTCGCCGACGTAAGGTCGGGCCATGAGCCCACTCGTCAGCCGTCTCGACCGGATCACGGCAGATCCGGCCCTCTGCCACGGTGCGCCCACAATCCGAGGCATGCGGCTGCGTGTGCAGGACGTGCTCGAGTTGCTCGCCTCCGGCATGACCTACGAAGACATCTTGAGCGACTACGACGAGCTAGAGCGAGAGGATATTCTCGCCGCGCTTGAGTACGCGGCGCTCGACTCGTCGGCCCGCGTGCTTCGCGTCGTCGCTTGAGGGCAACCGTGGCGGGCTTCCTTGTTGACCAGCAGTTGCCCCGCACGTTGGCTCTACACCTGGCTGGCCTGGGTTCTGAGTAAACGGCCCGCTCGCTTGCTACACATCGCATGCGGAACATCTCCACCCGCGATCTGCTCGCGCTCATCGACGAGCACTACGGTGCCCTGGAGACCGCGATCACCGTCTACAACTATGTCGAAATCGACCGGTCGGGGGTTGTCGTTCATGACCCAAGCTGACCGGAGTCAGGTTAGGTGGCCACGAGCGATGAGGCCTTCGGGCAGCGAGGCCGCGAGTAGGTCAGGCGCCGACAAACTGGCCACGAAAGATGGCCCCGGCTCTCGTCGATCGGGTCCGGCCACACGGCGGCCCGGTAGTCCACCGGCCGGGCGGGAGTGAGCGAGCCGCGGCGCCCACGCCGTAGACTGCGGCCCATGCGTGTTGGAGTCTTTGGCGCGACCGGGCAGGTCGGCGGCGTTATGCGTCGCCTGCTCGACGAGCGCAACTATCCCGTCGACGAGATCCGTTACTTCGCCTCCGCGAGGTCCGCGGGCAAGAGGCTGCCCTGGAAGGACACGGAGGTCGTCGTCGAGGACATCGCGACGGCGGACTTCTCCGGCCTCGACGTCGCCCTATTCTCCGCCGGGGGCGGCACCTCGAAGGAGTACGCGCCGAAGGTCGCCGCCGCGGGGGCGACCGTCGTCGACAACTCCAGCGCCTGGCGCCTCGACGACCGGGTCCCGCTGATCGTCTCAGAGGTCAACCCCGGCGACGTCGCCAAGGCCGAACTCGGCATCATCGCCAACCCGAACTGCACCACGATGGCCGCCATGCCGGTCCTGAAGCCGCTGCACGACGCCGCGGGGCTCGTCGCGCTGCAGGTCACGACCTTCCAGGCCGTCTCCGGCTCCGGCCTCGCGGGCGTGAACGCGCTGGCCACCCAGCTGGGCGAGATCGCCGACCCGAGCGTGCTCGCCCACGACGGCTCGGCCTTCCAGCCGGCGAGCACCGCGCCCTACGTCGCGCCGATCGCGTTCAACGTGGTGGCGCTCGCGGGCAACCTCGTCGACGACGGCGAGGGCGAGACCGACGAGGAGAAGAAGCTGCGCAACGAGTCGCGCAAGATCCTCCACCTGCCGGACCTGCTCGTCGCGGGCACCTGCGTGCGCGTGCCCGTGTTCAGCGGCCACTCCTTGACGGTGCACGCCCGGTTCGACCGCGACCTCACGCCCGACCGCGCGCGACAGGTCCTCGCCGCCGCCCCCGGCGTCGAGCTCGCCGACGTCCCGACGCCGCTGCGGGCCGCGGGCGCCGACGCGTCGTTCGTCGGCCGCATCCGCAGGGATCAGAGCGTCGAGGGCGACAAGGGCCTCGTGCTGTTCCTCAGCAACGACAACCTGCGCAAGGGCGCGGCGCTGAACGCCATCCAGGTCGCGGAGCTGTTGGTCCGATGACGGGGCTCCTCGTCGTCGGCGGCGGCGCCATGGGCGAGGCCCTCCTCGCCGGCTGGATCGCCTCCGGGGTGGCCGCCGCGGAGATCGGCGTCGTCGAGCCGCACGCCGCCCGCGCGGCAGATCTCGTCGCGCGCCACGGCGTCCGCGAGGCCACCGTCGACGACGCGGCCTCGGCCGAGGTCGTGGTGCTCGCCGTGAAGCCGAACACCGTGCCGAAGGTGCTCGACGCGCTCCACGGGCCGCTCGCGCCGGGCGCCCTGGTGATCTCGATCGCCGCGGGCGTCCCGCTCACGGTCCTGGAGGGTGCGCTTCCCGGCGTCGCGGTCGTCCGCGTCATGCCGAACACGCCCGCTCTCGTGGGCAAGGGCATGGCGGGCGTCGTCCCCGGCGCCGCGGCGAGCGACGCGCAGGTGGAGCGCGCCGTGGGCCTCATGGAGGCCGTGGGCAAGGCCGTCGTCATCGGCGAGCACCAGCTCGACGCGCTCACGGCGCTGTCTGGTTCCGGCCCCGCCTACCTCTTCTACGTGGCCGAGGCCATGATCGAGGGCGGCGTGCACCAGGGCCTGACGAGGGCCGAGGCCACCGCGCTCGTCAACCAGACGTTCGTCGGGTCGGCCGCGCTGCTCGCCGAGTCGGGCCGCAGCGCCACCCAGCTCCGCGAGATGGTGACCTCCCCGGCGGGAACCACCGCCGCTGCGCTGCGTGCGCTCGACGACGCGGGCGTGCGCTCCGGCTTCCTCGCGGCCGTGCAGGCCTGCCACGACCGCAGCGCGGAGATGGCGCGCTGATTGGTCGATTACACGGCCGCGGGTTAATATTTGGGGTCTGGCCAGCCGTGGTTGGTCCCAGCAAACCACCCCGGGGGAAGTTGTTTCCCCCGGCTATGAAAGGCACACAGTGGGTTCTGTCATCAAGAAGCGTCGCAAGCGCATGGCCAAGAAGAAGCACCGCAAGCTGCTGAAGCGCACCCGCATTCAGCGTCGCCGCGCCGGCAAGTAGTGCCTGTGCCCTCCCGGGTCCTGCTGCTCACGCGGCGCGGCTGCCACCTGTGCGTGGAGGCCGAGGCGGCCGTGCGACGCACCGCCGCAGACCTGGGAGTGACATGGCGCGCCGTCGACGTCGACACCGACGAACGGCTTCGGGCGCGGTTCACCGATCATGTGCCCGTGACGTTCGTCGACCGGGAGCTTCACGGCTACTGGTTCGTCGACGAGGCGGCCCTGCGCGACGCGCTGACCCATAGCGCGGCGCGTGACATGACCGACGACTGGATCGCGGCGCTGCCCCTGAAGGAGAACTGACGTGACCGAGCCTGTTGACCCGATGGCCTCCGCCGACGAGGCCGAGATCGAGCCGACCAGCGGTTCCGTGACCTTCGTGGGGTCCGGCCCCGGCGACCTGGGTCTCCTGACCCTCGCCGGTTCCCGCGCCGTCCGCTTCGCGGACCTGATCATCGTCGACGAGGACGCGGACGTCGAGCTCGTCCGGGGCTACGGCCCCGCGCACGCCACCGTCGCGTTGGCGGGCGACGACGAGGTGGGCGTCATCCTCGACGGCGTCTCGCGCGGGCAGAAGGTGGTCCGCCTCACTCGCGGCGACTACTTCACCGACGCCGACGCCAGCGGGGTCCTGCCCGAGGTGCTCACGCACGCGGGGCTGCACGCCAACGTCGTGCCCGGCGTCAACCGGTGGAGCGCGGCGCTCAGCTTCGGCGCGGTCCGCGTGACCTCGGCCTTCGCCGCGCTCGACGCGTCGCTGGAGGTCCCGCCCGCCGCGCAGTGGCCCACCGCGGACACCCTCGTGATCCGCACCCGCGGCGCTCTCGCCGGCCAGGTGGCGGAGCAGGCCCGCGAGCTGTTCGGCGCCTCGGGGAACACCCTCTCGCTGGTCGGGATGGGCAGCACCGCGCAGGTCAGCGAGGTCCTCAGCTGGTCGGAGGTCGCCGCCTCGGAGGCGGGGGAGTGCTTCTTCATCGTCGGCCCCGGCGTCGAGGACACCCACCGCCAGCGTTACCTCTGGTTCGAGGGCAAGCCCCCCTTCGACTGGCGCGTCATCGTCCCGCGCACGAAGGACGACCTCACCTCCCTCGTCGACGAACTCGCGCACTTCGGCGCGACCACCGAGATCGTCGCCACGATGTCCATCGAGCCGCCGCGCACCGAGCAGGGCATGGAAAAGGCCGTCCGCGGCCTCGTCGACGGCCGCTACCTGTGGCTCGTCTTCACCTCGCCGCACGCCGTCGCCGCCATCGCGGAGCGGCTGACCGAGTACGGCCTCGACTCGCGGGCGCTGTCCGGCATCTCGCTGGCCGCCGTCGGTCGCGGCACCGTCGAGGCGCTCGCCCGGCTGGGCCTCGTCGCCGACCTCGTGCCCGTCGTCGAGAACACCACCGGCGCCCTCGCGAACGAGTTCCCCGCCTACGACGAGCTGATCGACCCGCTCAACCGCGTGCTCGTGCCCAGCGCCGACGTCTCGGTGGAGCCGCTGCTCGTCGGCCTCAGCCGCCTCGGCTGGGAGGTCGAGGAGGTCACGGCCTACCGCACCGTGCGCGCGGCCCCGCCGCCGCCCGAGGTGCGCGACGACATCAAGACCGGCATGTTCGACGCCGTGGTCTTCACCTCCGCCACGGCGGTGCGCAACATGATCGGCATCGCGGGCAAGCCCCACGCCGCCACCGTCGTGGCCGCCATCGGCCCCGCGACCGCCGCCGCCTGCGAGATCCACGGCCTGCGCGTCGACGTCACTGCGGAGCACCCCACCTTCGAGGCCGTCGCCGAGGGCCTCGCCCGCTACGCCGACAAGCGGCGGGCCGACCAGCTCGCGGCGGGGCTGCCGGTGACCAAGCCGTCGCAGCGCAAGCGCCGCAAGCGGCGCAAGCCCGTTGAACCGGCGGAATAGGGTGATGAGCGTGAACAACGCGACGATCGTTCATGTCCAGCGTCACGGCCAGGTCGAGAACCCCGACGGCGTCCT
>DAONOU010000155.1:0-6502 GCA_035409265.1 Arachnia sp.
GATGAGGCCGCGTTGGTAGGCGCGGACGAGGCGACGGGGGACGCGGTACTCCACGCCCTGGATGCGGATCGGCACCAGGTCGACCGGCTCGGCCTTCCACTGGGCGCGGCGGCTGCGGGTGTTGCTGCGCGACATCTTGCGCTTGGGAACCGCCACGTCACACGCCACCTCGGACACGCCGTCGACCGGCCCCAGCCAGGGCTCGAGGCCATCGCCGGGCACGCGCCAGCGCAGGCCGTGCTTCTCGATCTCGTCGTCGGTGAGGAGGCAGGAGCGCAACGCGGCCTCCAGGGTGTCGCGACCCTCGTCGGTGCCGACGACCACGATCCGCGTGTGCGGCCGCATGTCGTACCAGTCGTCGAAGGTGCCGATGCTCAGCATGCCGCCGGCCCCCTCCCACTGGCACACCTGGGTCGGCCGGGTGGGCAGCCAGAAGCAGCCGCGGGTGCGGCGATGTCCGCCGCCGAGCACCTCGACCCGTTCCCTCAGCCGCTGAGGGTGAAAGGGCCGATCGGAGCGGAAGTCGAGGGTCCAGACGTCCGACGCCGCGGGCTCGGCCACCGGCGTCAGGCACACCGGGGACACCCAATCCTCCGCCTCGGGGTGGTTGTGGATGCCGCGGGCCAACGCCGCCGGGTCGACCCCCGTCGTCCCCTCCGACACGATCGCGCCGGGCCGCGCGAGGGCCTTCACGAGAGAGAGCCCGCGCTCGTCGGCGTCGCCGAACAGGGCGACGACGTCGGCGTACTCCACGAAGGAGGCCGTGGTCTCCGCGACCCCGCGCGGGTCGTCTTCGCGCACGGGCAGGTCGCGCTCGGCCACGAGGTCGTCGCCCACGAGGTCCTCGACCAGCGTCCCCGCGTCCAACGCGACGACGACGCCCGCGATCCTCACGTGCGGCGCCACCCCGGGCATGCCCTCGACGACCCGGCACACCTGCATCGGCTCGGCCGTCACCGGCAGCTGCGCGACGATGGTCTCCCACGTGCCGCTGGCCGCCAGCCTCTCGAGCGTCGGCACGATGTCCTCGCGGATCGCGCAGCTGGTGCATGCGTGCTCGACGTCGATCTCCACCCGCTCGATCAGGCCCGTGATGTCGGAGACGGTCCGCACGAGCACCTCGCGGGCGGGGTCGATCGCGTGCTGGACCGCCACAACGGACGGAAGGTCCCACTGCAGCGCGATCGCCGCCGAGACCATCGGCGTCGTGGACACGCCCGCGACAAGCACGACGGGCGCGCCGTCCCTGGGCGCGCGGATCCGCCTCATCCCTGCCTCGCCTTCATCCGCGGGTTCTTCTTGTTGATCACGAAGACGCGTCCGCGGCGTCGCACGATCTGCGCGCCGGGGATCTTCTTCAGCGCCCGCAACGAGTTGCGCACCTTCATGAGGCGGTCCCTTCCTTTCGGTATCTCCTGTTGAACCGCTCGACGCGGCCCTCGGTGTCGATCACGCGCGACGTCCCGCTCCAGAACGGATGGCTCGCGCTGGAGATCTGCACGTCGACGACCGGGTAGGTCTCGCCCTCGAACTCGATGGTCTCCGAGGACGTCAGCGTGGACCCGGTCCTGAACACCAGCCCTGCCGAGCGGTCACGGAAGACCACCTGCTGGTACGGGGGATGAATGTTGTCTTGCATGCACACCTGCTACTGCGGCGCCGGTGGAACGTCAACGTCCAGCGCAAGCACTACTGGGTGCCGTCGCTCGGCCGCCGCGTCACGCTCACGGTCAGCCCGAAGGGCATCCGCACCATCGACCGACGCGGCATCGACGCGGTGGTCCGGGAGCTCCTCGCGAAGGGGGCCGCGCTCTGATGGCGGGCAAGAAGAGCAAGGAGCTTCGGCCGTTGATCAAGCTGCGGTCGACGGCGGGGACGGGCTACACCTACGTGACCCGGAAGAGTCGTCGCAACACCCCGGACAGGCTGAGCCTGCGCAAGTACGACCCCATGATCCGCCAGCACGTCGAGTTCAAGGAGGCCCGCTGATGGCGAGCACCGCGAAGATCGCGGCCAACAAGCGTCGTGAGCGCACCGTCGCCCGGTACGCGGCCAGGCGCGCCGAGCTGAAGGGCCTCGCGCGCACCGCGCCCACCCTCGAGGAGCGGATGGACGCCCAGCGACGGCTGCAGAAGCTGCCGCGCGACGCGAGCCCCGTCCGCCTGCGCAACCGCGACTCCGTCGACGGCCGCCCGCGCGGCTACCTGCGCAAGGCGGGCGTCTCGCGCGTCCGGTTCCGCGGCCTCGCGCATGCCGGCTACCTCCCGGGGATCACCAAGTCGTCCTGGTGACCGGCCGAACCGCTTAGCGGAGGGAGACGACGACGCCGTCGGGGGTCTGAGTGAAGGTGACGTCGGCGAGGGTCTCGACGTGCCAGTCGGCGCCGAGCGCGTCCCCGGCGAGTTGGGTGCGCACGCCCAGGACGGCGCAGCCCGCCGACCGGCCCGCGGCGATGCCCGCCGGCGCGTCCTCCACGACCAGGCAGCGCGCGGGGTCGACGCCGAGCCGCTCGGCGGCGAGGAGATAGGAGTCGGGTGCCGGCTTCCCGTTCTCCACGTCGTCGCAGGTGATGATGACCCGCGGGAAGGGGAGGCCCGTCGCGGCGAGCCGCGCGGTCAGCAGCCGGTTGGTGCAGCTGGTGGCGATGGCGCGGCGATCGTCGCTGATCGCGCTCAGCGCCTCGGCCGCTCCGGGGAGGGCCACGACGCCGTCGGTGTCCAGCGACTCCAGCTCGTCGATGCGGCGTCCCGCCTCCTCGGCGATCTCCGGCGGCAGCAGCGCGTGCGCCGCGGTGGCCGACGGGCGGCCGATGTACTCCTGCGCGTAGCCGACCTCGACGCCGTACTCGTCGGCCCACCGGGCGTACGCGCGAAGGACGGCCTCGTGCGAGTCGCCGAGGGTGCCGTCGAAGTCGAACAGGACGGCGTCGAACGTGCCGAGCATTGCCGGGGTGCGGGCAGCGCCGGGTGCGGGGTCCGCAGCGGGGGAGTTGCTCGTCACTTCCACAGGGTCATCAGCGAGAAGCTGGCGACGATGAGCACCAGCCCGATGGCGACGTTCCAGTCGCCGAGGGCGCGCATGAAGCCGATCGACTGCCCGGCCAGCTGCCAGACCACCATCCACAGCACGCCGAGAAGCCCGACGGGGATGAACACCGCCGGCACCCAGTTGCGGGTGCCCGGAGCGAGCCGCGCAGACTTGGCGCGGGACTCGGCCAACTCGGCCTTGTCCTTGGCCTTCTTCTTGTCCGCCGCTTGCTTGCGGACCTTGGACTCGGGCACGTGCGTCCTCCTCGAACGGTTGCTTCCCCGTCAGCGTAGTTGAGCGTGGGACGTTTGCCCATTTCGCGGCCGTTGAGCCGGTCCCCGGCGCGCAGCGCCCGGACCGTGTCGAAGCGGCGGGCACCCGGTTCATTGACCTGCGATTAGTCTGAAGGCGTGAGCATGCGCGAATGGGTCCGGCGGCGGGCCGAGCGCGTCCGGGAACGGGTGCGGCGCAATCAGTCGCGACGGCGAACCCTCGGCGGGCGCATCGGCACCGTGGCGGTCTGCGTCCTCGCCGGCGTGATGATGACCGTCGCCGCCCTCGCCGCGCGCGGCACGGATCTCCGCAGCGACCGCACCGCCGACATGCGCGACCTCATCGTCACGCAGTCGTCCCGCAACGAGGAGCTGAGGGGTGACGTCGCGGCGCTGACCGACGAGGTGCGCGCTCTTGCCGGCCGCCAGCCGGGCGGAGGTGAGCTCACCGAGCGCCTGGCGGTCGCGGAGGAGGCCGCGGGCCTGACCGACCTCGTCGGCCCCGGTCTGCGGGTCACGCTCACCGATGCCCCCACCGACGTGAAGCCTGCCGGCGTCTCCGACGATGCGCTGGTCGTCCACCAGCAGGACATCCAGGCGGTGGTCAACGCGCTGTGGGCGGGCGGCGCCGAGGCGATGACCATCCAGGGGCAGCGCGTGATCTCCACGACGGGGATCAAGTGCGTAGGCAACACCGTCGTCCTCCACGGCGTGCCGTACGCGCCGCCGTACGTCATCGAGGCGATCGGCGACGCCGACTCCCTCCTCGCGGCCATCAACGACTCGCCGTCGATCCAGGTCTACAAGCAGTACGTGGCCGCCTACGGCTTGGGCTATGCCGTCGACCGGGTCGGGGAGATCGAGGCCCCGGCCTTCGCCGGCTCGGTGGGATTGCGGTTCGCGACCAGCGGTCAGTAGGTCAGGTCGGCGGAGGTGAGCGGGGAGAGGCCGACGGCGCGGGCGGGGGCCTCGGCGTCGCCGCAGACCGCGAGCCAGTTCGCGAGCATCTGGTAGCCGCCCTCGGTGAGGACCGACTCGGGGTGGAACTGCACCGCCTCGACGGCGAACTCGCGGTGCTTCACCGCCATGATCACGCCCGTGTCCGTGCGGGCCGTCACCTCCAGCACGTCCGGGACGGTGTCCTCGACGATCGCCAGCGAGTGGTACCGCGTCGTCGTAACCGGAGACGGCAGCCCCGCGAACACGCCCTTGCCCTCGTGGAACACCGGCGACGTCTTGCCGTGCAGCAGCTCCGGGGCGCGGTCGACGACGCCGCCGTACGCCACGGCCATCGCCTGCAGGCCCAGGCAGACGCCGAACAGCGGCTTCACCCCGCCCAGGGAGCGCACGACGTCGACGCACACGCCCGCCTCCTCCGGGGTGCCCGGCCCGGGGGACAGCAGGACGCCGTCGAACGGCTCGTGCCAGGCGGGGTCGGCAAACCGCGAGTCGTCGTTGCGCCACACCTCGACCTCGGCGCCGATCTGCGCCAGGTAGGAGACGATGTTGTAGACGAACGAGTCGTAGTTGTCGATCACCAGGATGCGGGTCACGGGTTGTCTCCGTCGCCTTCGCCGCCCTGATCGCCGCCGTTGTCCGTGTTGTCCGTCTCGTTGTCGGGCTCGTCCGGGGGCTCGACCACCGTCACGGCCTTGGCGATCGTGATCTTGATCTTCGTGGAGCGGTCCTTGACCTCGTTCGGGACGGGATCCTGGTCGAAGACGGTGCCGGGGGCGTGCGCGTCGGTCTCCTCCTCGCGCGGCGTGTCGAGCTCGAACCCGTAGCGCCCGGCGAGCGTGCCCGCCTGCGCGAGCGGAAGGCCGACGAGCTCCGGCACCACGGACTTGCCCGTCGCCACGGTGAGGACGATCTGCTCGTCCATCGGAGCCTCCTCGCCCGGCATGGGAGAGGACGAGATGACGTTGCCCGCGCGCGCGCTGACCGACTCGGCATTCGGCTCGTCAGAGCCGAACGGGCTCGCGTCCTCGGACACGACATCGACGAATCCCAAGTCGGTCAGGATCTCCTTGGCGTTCTCGAACGGGATGCCGATGATGCTCTGCGGGATCACCTTCGCGTCCGGGCCGGTGTTGATCCAGAACGTGACAGTGGTGCCCTCCTCGTACTCCCCGGGCTCCGGGTTCTGCTCGATCACCTGGTTCTTCGTCGACTCCTCGCCCGCCTTCTCCTTCGCAACCGGAACGAACCCCAACTGCGTCAGGGTGGCCGTGGCCTGCTGGAGGTTATCGCCCAGCAGGCTGGGGAGCTTCACCATGGTCACGACAGGCGTGGTGTCGGTCGGCGTAACCGACGGCGACACCGGGGTCTGCGGGTTCATGATCGTGTAGATCCCGAAGATCATCGCGGCCAGCACCAGCACGGCCGCGATCGACAGCGCGATGATGCCCTTCCTGCTCTTCTTGTCCTCCTCGGCCAGCTCGGTGCCGATGTCGGCGACGGCCTCGGGCGACGGCGCCGACGAAGGTACGGCCGCGACGACGCCGCGGCGGGCGGTGGTCGTCATCGGGTCGTTGTGGATCACCTGCGTGGGCGGCTCCACCGGCAGCGCGGCGAGGACCGGCTGATTGTTGAGCACGCGCAGGATGTCGTCGCGGAACTCGCTGGCGTCCTGGTACCGGTCGCGAGGATCCTTCGACAGCGACTTCAGCACGATCGCGTCCATCGCCGGGGTGATCTCGTCGTCGATCTGCGACGGCGGGACGGGCGCCTCGCGCACGTGCTGGTAGGCGACGGAGACGGGCGAGTCGCCCTTGAACAGCGGCTGGGAGGTGAGCAGCTCGTAGAGCAGGCAGCCCACCGAGTAGATGTCGGAGCGGTTGTCGACCTTTTCCCCGCGGGCCTGCTCCGGCGACAGGTACTGCGCGGTGCCGATCACGGCGGCGGTCTGCGTCATCGTCGCGGACGTGTCGGCGACGGCGCGGGCGATGCCGAAGTCCATCACCTTGACGGTTCCGCCCGGGGTGAGCATGACGTTGGCGGGCTTGATGTCGCGGTGGACGATGCCGGCGCGGTGCGCGTAGGCGAGTGCGTCGAGCACGCCCGCGGTGAACTCCAGCGCGCGCTCGGGGACGATCTTGCGGCCGTCGCGCAGCACCTCGCGCAGGGTCACGCCCTCGACGAGCTCCATCACGATGTACGGCACGGACACCTCGGACGCGCCGTCCTTCTCCTAGCCGGTGTCG
>DAONOU010000156.1:0-6491 GCA_035409265.1 Arachnia sp.
CAGCAGCGCGGCGACGACGAGGCCGGAGCCGGCGACGGTGGCCCTCATCCGTCGGCCTCGGCGCGCGGCGCGGGCCTGGGGCAGGAGGTCGGGGACGGCGAAGGCGACGTCGTCGGCGGCGTGGCGCAGGGAGCTCCGCAGGGCGTCGTCGGGCAGGTCGGGGCGGATGTCGTCGTTCATGGGATCAGCTCCTCGTCGGGGCGGAGGATGCCGCGCAGGGCGTGCATGGCATCGGAGGTGGCGCGCTTGACGGTGCCCTCGGCAATGCCTAGGGCGGCGGCGGTCTCGGCGACGGACAGGTCCTGATAGAACCGCAGCACGACGCAGCCGCGCTGCCGCGGGGAGAGCCCGTCGAGGGCGCGGAGCATCTCGTCGCGATCGTCGACGGCGAGGCTCGCGTCGGCCAGCGGGCGCTCGGGCGAGGCCTCCGTCGGGACCTCGCGCCGCCAAGGCCTCCGGGACTGGTCGATCAGGATGGTTGACAGCGCCCGGCGGGTGTAGGCGAGCGGGTCCGAGACCCGCCTCCAGTGCCGGTGCGCGCGCAGCAGCGCCTCCTGGGCCGCGTCCTCCGCGCGCTGGCGGTCGCCGCAGATCAGGTACCCCGTTCGGCACAGCCCGACGAAGCTCGCCTTCACGAACCGGTCGAACTCCTCATCGATGCCCATCGCACCTCCTTTCCCCATAGACGAGCCAACCCCCATCCCGGGTTGGGGGGCGGGCGCGCACAAATCTCTGTATACGTGAAGGAAGCCCCATGTGGCGCTTCGTCGACGCATACAGAGATTTGTGCGCGGTCTCGACCGGTAGGCTGCGGAGCGTGACGCTGCCGACGCTCTCGCCCGAAGAACAACGCGTGCTGGGGTCCCTCCTGGAGAAGGAGATCACCGTCCCGGACACGTACCCGCTCACGCTCAACGCGCTGCGCACCGCGTGCAACCAGAAGTCCAGCCGCGAGCCCGTCACCGACTACGACGACCGCACCCTTCAAGACGCCGTCCGTGCCCTGAAGGACAAGGGCCTCGCGGGCGTGACCTGGATGGACTATGGGAAGCGCACGCTGAAGTACGCGCAGTCGGCCTCGAAGACGCTCGACCTGGCCGACGACGAGCGCGCGCTCCTCACCGTCCTCCTCCTGCGCGGGCCGCAGGCGCCCGGCGAGTTGAAGGTCCGCACGGAGCGGCTGCACGGGTTCGCCGACCGCGGCGCCGTCGAGGAGTGCCTGACCCGCATGGCCGCCCGCGACGAGCCGCTGGTCAAGGACCTCGGCCGCCGGCCCGGACAGCAGGACCACCGCTGGGTGCACCTGCTCGGCGACCTCCCTGTCGAGGCCGGGCCCGCCGTCGTCGTCGATCGCGAGCAGGCCCTCGCCGACGGCGCCGCCGCCCGAGACGGGCGCCTTGCCGACGCGTTCGCCCAGCTCTCCGACGACCACGCCGACGAGCGCGCCCAGCAGCTGTTCGACTCGCCGTTCGAGTGGTGGGTGCTCACCCGCGCCGCCGAGCTGGCCGCCGGCCGCCCCGTCGCCGACGTCGGCTGCGGGGCGGGCGCCGTGTCGGCCTACCTCGCGGACCTCGGCGCCGACGTCACCGGCTTCGACTCCTCGCCGCAGCAGATCATGTGTGCCCGGCGCCGCCACTCCGAGGTGCTGTTCGAGGAGGCCGATCTCCGTCGCCTCCTCCGCCCGGCCACCGCCGCCGCGTGGGGCGGAATCGTCGCCTGGGATGTGTTGAATCACTTCGCGCCCAGCGAGCTGTCCGCCATCGTCCGGGGCCTCGCCGGCACGCTGGCGCCCGACGGCGTGTTGGTCCTCGCGCTCGACGCCGGCGCCTCCGACGACGCGACCCGCTCCCTCGGCGACCAGATCGTCCCGTGGGTGCTGCACGACCAGGCGGCCGTGCGGGCCGTCCTCGCCGGCGCCGGGTTGGCCGACGTCGAGGCCTACCTCCGCCTCGGCCCCGTCGACCGCCTCTACGTCCTCGCCCGCCGCCCAACCGCTCCTTGAGCCGGGCCCGGCGCCTCGCGCCGGGGACCGACTCAAGGAGCGGGTGGATTCCGCCCCGGCCTCAGCCCCGCCCCACTAACCTGGAGGCATGAGCACGGTTCGCTGGGGAATTGTCGGTTTGGGGGCGATCGCGCACGGGGTCGCCGGTGACTTCCAGTTCGTGCCCGGGGCCGAGTTGGCCGCGGTCGCGTCCCGGACGAAGGAGAAGGCGCAGGAGTTCGCCGCTCGCCACGGGGTGAAACACGCCTACGGGTCGTACCGGGAGCTGCTCGAGTCGCCGGAGGTCGACGTCGTCTACATCTCGACGCCGCACCCCTACCACCGCGACGTCGCGCTCGCGGCCATCGCGAACGGCAAGTCCGTTCTCGTCGAGAAGGCCTTCACCGCCACCCTCGTCGGCGCGCAGCAGGTGGTCGACGCGGCCCGCGCGAAGGGCGTCTTCGCGATGGAGGCCATGTGGACGCGCTTCCAGCCGGTCGTCGCGGCGGCCCGCGAGGTCGTGGCGTGGGGCAGGATCGGCGAGGTCATCGCCGTCCAGGGCGACCTGTACGCGGCCCGCGACTACGATCCCGGCCACCGCCTCTTCGAGAAGGACCTCGGCGGCGGCGCCATCCTCGACCTCGGCGTCTACGTCGTGAACTTCGCGCAGGCGTTCCTGGGCGACATCCGCTCCGTCGACTGCCTCACCCGCCTGTACCCGACGGGCATCGAGAAGGCGGCCAGCATCAACCTGGGCCACACCGGCGGCGGCATGTCGTCGCTGGCCTGCGGCTTCGACGGCCCCGGCCCCGGCCGCATGACGATCGTCGGCACCAAGGGCTGGATCGAGGTCGAGCCGCGGTTCCACCACCCGACGACCATCTCCGTCCACCGTGCCGGCGTGCTCCCGCGCATCATCGAGGCGCGCCCGACCGGCGGCGGATACAGCCACGAGTTCGCCGAGGTGACGCAGCGGATCGCCGAGGGCTCGACCGAGTCGCCGACGATGCCGCTCCACGACACCCTCGAGGTGATGCGCGTGCTGGAGAGCTGCCTCCGCCAGGCGGGCGTCACCCACGCCGAGGCGAAGGTCGACCTGGGCTAGCTGGGCATCTCCACCCAGTCCTTCGGTGCCTCGATGGTCACCGGCTCGTTGATGTCGTCCAAGGTCGCCGTCATGGACACCGGCACGTCGCCGGCCATGTCCATCGCGAACTTCCGGGTGAACCCGTCGCCGTCGATCCAGACGTCGAAGGCCACGTCGGTCGTCTCGAAGCCGACGTCTTCGACGCCGAGGCCCTTCAGCGCCTCGGGCTTCAGCGTGAGTCGGTAGTGCCTCACCGCGAGGCCGTTCAGGTCCTCCTCGCCGATGAGTTCCACCTTTTCGAGGTTCTTGGCGTAGTCCTCGGTCCACTGGCCGATGTCGGGGCTGGAACCGCCGGTCATCTCCGCGGCATCCTCCGGGTCCATCTTGATCCAGTCCTCGCCGAGCAGGGCCATCTTCATGAAGGCGTCGCCTTCAACCATGATCATCTCGATCTCCATGCCCGAGACGTTCATCTTCAGGTGTGAACGCGGGGTGGCGGCGTCGCTGCTGTCGAAGCTGCCGGTCATGGTCATCTCCATCGGCGCGCCCTCGACGGCCGTGGACATCTCCATCTCCATGGTGTAGGTCTTCATCTCCACACCGCTGACGCGCTGCAGGAACTCGTCGGCGGAGACGTTCGACCCGCCGTCGGGAGCGGTGGTTGTCTCCGACGGCGCGGGCGCCGCGTCCGTGGGCGATGCCGCGGGCTGCGTGGCCGGCCCCGAAGGGGTCTGGGCTGGCGAGCCGCAGCCGGCCAGCAGGGCGAGGGCAAGCGTGGCGGCGGCGATGGAGCCGGTGATCCTCATGAGAAACCTCCAGATGTTGGTGGGCTCAGCTTATGGGGGATCGGGTCGATGAGCGCCGGCGTCTCGACCTGGCCGTCGCCACGCGGATCCCCAGTCGCACGTGCAGCGGTCGGATTCCGTGTGTTTCAGGAGACTTCTCGGTACTTGGGTGCTGATCAAACCAGTGCGTTCCGTAGTACAATTTGCACTATGGCGACACTTACAATCCGCACCGATCAGGACGTCGAGCGGGCGCTGAGCGCGCTGACCCAAGACGGCACCTCCCGCTCGGACGCCACGCGCGCAGCGATCCTGGAGGCGGAGCGGGCCTTGCGTCGGGCTCGGCTGCGGGCCGAGGCCGAGGAACTGCGCAACGACCCCGACGACGTCGCTGCCTCTCTCGGGCTTGCGGCGGAGATGGAGGGACTCCGTGCGTGGTGACCTGTACCGGTTGAAGGCCGCGCGCGACGCGATCGGCCACGAGCAGGCCGGGCAGCGTTACGCCGTGGTCCTGCAGTCGGACGACCTGCCGCTCTCAACCTGGGTGGTGGCCCCGACCTCGACCGGCCGCCGCGCCGCGTCGTTCCGCCCGGAGATCGAGATCGACGGCGTGAAGACGAGGGTCCTCGTCGAACAGCTCGCTTCCGTGGACCCGCAGTTGAGGCTCGGTGACTTCGCCGGTCGCCTCGACGCTCACGAACTCGCCGCCGTTGACGACGCCCTGAGGGCGGTGCTGGCGCTGGATTAGTCGGCCACGTTGACCTGGTGGTTACGCCTTCTTCAGCGCGATCCTCAGGTTCAGCTCCTGGTCCTCGTCGGTGGGGGCGTCCACCTCGTCCTGGATCAGCTCCACGGCCAGCACCTCGGCGGCGATCAGGTCGCGGTGCGCGGCGACGGCCTCGGCCAGCTCGGGGGCCGCCTCGACGACCAGGGAGATGCGGTCCGAGACGTCCAGGCCTGCGCGCTTGCGCGCCTCCTGCACGAACCGGATCACCTCGCGGGCCTGGCCGGCGAGGATCAGCTCCGGGGTCAACTCCAGGTCGAGCGCGACCGTCTCGCCCTGCTCGTTGACCACCGACCAGCCCTCGCGCGGGCGCTCGGTCACGATCACGTCGTCGGCCGTCAGCTCGATGTCCTCGCCCTCGAACCGCATCACGGCGCGGCCCAGGTCGCGCAGCTGCTCGGCCAACCAGGCGGCGTCCAGCTCGGCGATGGCCTTCGCCACCAGCGGCGTGCGCTTCGCGAACCGCTTGCCGAGGTTGCGGAAGTTGCCCTTCGCGGAGTGGTCGACGAGGTCGCCGGCGGACGCGAACGACTCGATGCGCTCGACGTTCAGCTCCGCCTTGATCTCGTCCTGCAGCTCCGGAGAGAGCTTCGCGAAGATGGCTGAGGGCACCAGCATCCGGCCCAGCGCCTGGCGGATCTTCACCTTCGACTCGGCGCGCGCCGAGCGGCCGAGCTCGACGGTGCGGCGGGTCAGCTCCATCGCCTCGCTCAGCGCGGGGACGATCAGCGCCTCGTCCGCCGTCGGCCAGGGCGCCAGGTGCACCGAAGACGGCCCCTCCGGGTCGGCCGCGTAGAACAGGTCCTGCCAGACGCGCTCGGTGGCGAACGGCATGATCGGGGCCAAGAGCCTCGTCAGCGCGTCGAGCGTCTCGTGCAGCGTCCACAGCGCGCCGGGCTCGCCGTTCCAGAACCGACGGCGCGAGCGGCGGACGTGCCAGTTCGACAGCGCGTCGATGAACCCGGCCAGCGCCTGCCCGTAACGCTGCGTGTCGTAGGCCTCGAGCGACTCGGTGGCGTCGACGATCAGCTGCTGCGTCGCCGACGTCAGCCACTGGTCGAGCACGTGCCGCTCGGCGACCGGCGGCGCCTCGCCCGACGGCGTCCACCCGGCGGCGCGCGCGTACAGCGAGTGGAACGCGACGGTGTTCCAGTACGTCAGCAGCACCTTGCGGACGGTCTCGCCGATGGCCTGGTGGCCGACGCGGCGCGCAGACCACGGCGAGCCGGAGCACGCCATGAACCAGCGCACCGCGTCGGCGCCGTGCTGGTCCATCAGCGGGATGGGCTCCAGCACGTTGCCGAGGTGCTTGCTCATCTTGCGCCCGTCGTCGGCCAGGATGTGGCCCAGGCACACGACGTTGCGGTAGCTCGACTCGTCGAACACGAGCGTGCCCACCGCCATCAGCGAGTAGAACCAGCCGCGGGTCTGGTCGATGGCCTCGCAGATGAAGTCGGCGGGGTAGCGCTCGGCGAACAGCTCCTTCGAGCCCGGCGCGTGCGGGTAGCCCCACTGCGCGAACGGCATCGAGCCGGAGTCGAACCACGCGTCGATCACCTCGGGGACGCGACGATACGTCCTCCCCTCGCGCTCGATCACGACGTCGTCGATGAACGGGCGGTGCGGGTCGAGGTCGGCCAGGTCGCGGCCGGTCAGCTCGCCCAGCTCCGCGAGCGAGCCGACGCAGATCAGGTCGGTCTCGTCGTCGACGTTGCGCCAGACGGGCAGCGGCGTGCCCCAGTAGCGGCTGCGCGAGAGCGCCCAGTCGATGTTGTTGTTCAGCCAGTCGCCGTAGCGGCCGTGCTTGATGTTGTCCGGGTGCCAGATCGTCGCCTCGTTCTGCGCGAGCAGCTC
>DAONOU010000157.1:0-6455 GCA_035409265.1 Arachnia sp.
TACGGTCCACGCGTCGTCGACCGTACGGCCCAAGCGCTGAGCCGCGAACTCTGCGCCGCCCAGTATGCGCACGTCGCGCGTGCCGTCGACGGGGTAGACCGTCGTGAGGACATCGGACGTGGGCCACTTAGGGAGGTGGTCTCGGGAGTGTCGCCCCATCACGAAGGGGCGGCCGGGTTCTGCGCCCCTTGGGCAAGCCGCGACGGGGGAGAGGACGCCGTTCCAGTTCTGAGGGGTCAAGAGGCGCGGATCGACTAGTCCGGTGAGGAGCCCGCGGATGAGGGCGGACTCGGGCGCCACCCGCGGGGTCTTCCCGAACACCGTCTCACCGCCGGCCAGGACTGTGGACATGTCGTAGTAGGTTCCGGTGCCGTCCGGCTCGAAGGGAGCATGATTGACGATCAGGATGAGCGGCCCGGTGGTGATCGGCGCGCGCACCGGCTGGACGAACTGCAGCACGGTGGGGTGCCTGAGGATGGTGAGCTGCGAGACAACCTCGTCGCGCGGGGTGAGCACTGACGCCTTGGGATGCCTCGCCAGTTCGAGCGCCCGGGGATGGAGCTTGTTCGTCACCCCGAGGATCGGCGCGTCGATCTGTAGCATCCCCACCCGATATCCGTGGTCGAGCAGAATCTCTATCTCGTTGCACGACAGCGTCGAGTTCCCGCCGGGGAACCGGTAGTCGGTGCCGTAGAGGATGTCCACATGGGTCGCCCCGTGCGCGGTTCCGCGCGGGCGCAGCATGTCGGTGGGCGCCGAGAACGGCCGAGGGCTGACGGACGGGTCGGGGAACCGGAGGGAGCCGGTCGCCGCCGCTGCCGCGTGCCAGTGCCGATACGACTCCGCATACCAGCGCCTCCTCGGATCTATGTAGCCTCGCTGGAGCTCCCCGGACGTCAGCGACCCTGGACGGATCCGCAGCATCGCCACCGGGGCCCTCCCCACGGTGGTGATCGCCCGGCCCGACCATGCCGCGAGGCGATCATGCATTTCGCCGTCTGCAGCGCGGTTGATCTCGTCCCAGGGGCCGACCCGCTCCAACGCCGATCGCCGCACCATAAGGGAGGAGTAGCTCGACTGAGCGAAAGTCGGGCGTTCGTTAATCCGCGCGAAGGTGAGGTGGGGAGTTGCCCTCGTCTGGAGTGTCATGTTGGCGCACTCGTCCGGATGGGCCTCGAGGTGCGCGACCTGAATCTCGATCTTCCGAGGATGCGACCAGTCGTCGTCGTCGTGGACGGTGATGTACTCGCCGAGGGCGTACTGGGCGACGGCGATGTTGCGGGCCCGATAGGTCCCGCCATTGGTCGGGAGGTGGATGACGCGGATGCGGTCGTCTCGGGAGGCGACCTCGTCGAGAAGGCGGGCGCCGTCGGCGTGCGAGGCGTCGTCCATGATCAGGATCTCCAACGCCTGATACGACTGGGCCCGAAGGCATTCCACAGCGGTGAGCACTCGCGAGTCCGGGTTGTGTGCGGGGAGGATCACCGTGACGAGCGGACCACCGTCGACCATGCCCGACGACGCGCAGACGATCCGGTCCATGGGGTCCTCTGGTCCCGGCGCCAGGCCGATAGGTTCGAGCCGGTCCCACTCGAGCAGCTTGTTCACGACCCTCAGCCACGCCGAGACGGCCGACGGGTCGTCTTCGGCTTCGGCAGCGAAGGGGTTCGACGCGTTGGCCGCGAGGAGGTACGGCTGGGCGAGGTCGAGTGTCCGAAGCTCCAACGCGTCGAGGAAGGCGTCGAGTTCGTCACCCCTCCCCGCCGCGATCAGGGCCTCGACGAAGTTCCATCGGTAGATCGCAGCCACCTTGTCGCCCGGCTTGGTCTCGAACATGGCCTCGAACATCACTGTCGCGTCGAAGGCGTCCGTGGGGCGTCTGTCCTGGTTGGCCAGGAGGCAACAGAGGTTGAGGTAGTGGGTGGGATGGGCGTCCTTGAGGAGCGTGCGCAGCTCTGCGGTGCGCCCCCGCGCGTGCAGAGTCTTGACCACCTGGACGTACTCATCGGCGGTGTACTTGTCCCCAGAAGCGGCTCGGGCCAGGACATCGTGGGTTGTCGTGAGCCCGTTGCGTCGCGCGAAGGTGTAGAGCGATCCGGCGCGGCGCTGGTACTCAACAGGTACGCCGATGGAGCTGGTTGGGCTCACTTGAGTCGCCCGGGGGTCGAGAGGCCGCCCGGTTGGCTCGCTTCCTCAACGCTCCTGCGGACCGCGGCGAGGGCCTCCTCTTGCTCGACGAAGCGTCGCGACAGCCAGTCGAACCGGGCGGCCGTCTCCGACACCTGGCGCTCCTGGTCGGAGGTGAACCTGGCCGGCGCGGACTCCGGTTTGAGGATGTCCTCGATCGCCGCGACGCGCTTCCCAGCCTTGTCGAGGCTTTCGACGGCGGCCTTGAGTTGACTGAGGAGCTGGACGTCGACCGTCGCCCGCGCGTCGGACGAACGGAGCCGCTCCAGACGCTTTTGCACCTCGCCCAACCGGCTCTCGGCGCGCTTAGCGGCCATCTGCGTGCGGTCGGCCAGGATGAGTTGTTTGCGTTCGACAGAGACGATGATCCCGATTCCGCAGATCATGATGAGCCCGAGCAACAGCGACTCGGCATCCTTGTGAACGACGGCAAGAATGGCCAGCGCAAGTAGCGCGACGAGCGCGACGCCCGCCAGGATGGTTGACTTCGGTGACAGCAACTTCATCTTCGAGGCGCTCCTAGCTAATCCGTCTTGAACTCCTACAGCTTGTCGAGGACGATATCAAAGACCACCGTCGAGTGAGACGGTAAGTTGTACGCATGCGCGCTGCCCTCGACGACTCCCTGAGCGCGGCCGCGCACAAGTCGGCCTCGCGGCGGATCGCCAGCCTCGATTGGGCGCGAGGGATCATGTTGGTGGCCAGCGTGCTCAGCAACTCGCTGATCGCGCCGCCCAAGTGGTTCGACCACGCTCGATGGAGCGGCATCCACCCCATCGACATCATTTTCCCGATGTTCGTGACGCTGTCTGGCTGCGGCCTCGCGTTCGCGATGCACCGGCGCGTCAAGCCCGGGCCGTTGGCTCGCCGCTTCGCCGTGCTGATGCTGGTGGGCTTGGCGTACAACGCGGTGATGGCCTGGTCCCTCGACGTCGCCACCTGGCGGGTCACGGGCGTGCTCCAGCTGTACGCGGTGCTCGTGGCGCTCATGGGCGTGTTGCACCTCGTGACCCGGAGCTGGCGGGGGTGGGCGGCGCTCACCGTCATCCTCGCCGTCGCCCACACGACGCTGCTCGGCCTCTACGCCCGTTCGTGCCCGGCGGGCGTGTTGACGCGCGAGTGCAACCCGAGCGGACCGCTGGACTCTCTGCTCGTCGGCGCCAACCACATCTACGCGCTGGGGCAAGCCGGGCACGACCCCGAGGGCCTGGTCGCCATCCTCGGCGCGCTCGTGTCCGCCGCCGCCGGGGCCACCGTCGGGCACCTGTTGCTCGGCCTTCGCGGGCGTGGGCCGCGCGCCGCCTGGCCATGGCTGCCGCCGACCCTGGCACTGGGGGGGACGGCGGCCGGGTTTCTGCTCCTCATCGTCGCCCTACGGCTGCTGGCTGTGCCCCTTGGCCTCGAGCTGGCCTTCGTCAAGCGGATCTGGACGGCGCCCTTCGCGCTTCTCATCGCTGCGCTCACCACCATGCTGCTGCTCGTCGGACACCTGCTGCTAGACCGCGAGCCGGCCCTTCGCGGGGTGGAGCGGGCCTCCTTCCCGCTGCTCGCGCTGGGCCGAAACAGCCTGCTGGTGTACTTCGGGTCCCACATCCTGATGAGCCTGTTGCGGCGGCCCATCGGCGAGGCCCCGTCGATCGTGGAGCGCTACTCCGCGGTCATGGCCTCGCCGGTTGTCGCGCAGGTCGTCTGGAGCGGGGCCCTCCTGGCATTCTGGACCACGCTCGCGGCCGGGTTCCACTGGCGCGGGATATACCTCCGCCCATGAGCACGACGATCACCGCCCTGGGGAAGTGGGCCGCGGTGCTGCTCGCGGTGGCGGGCATGGTGTGGGGACTGTCCGCGGCGGCCCTCGCGCGTGGGGCGGGCGCCCCGTCGGCGACCCTCTACGTCGTCCCGCACGCCGACGACGAGTTCCAGTTCTGGTCGGTCTTCGACGAGGAGGCGACCGACTACAAGATCCTCGCCGTCCTGACGCGGGGCGAGCAGACGAGCTTCTGCGAGCGGGACTCGTGGACGGCGTCGCTTCAGGAGGACCTCGGGGAGGTGCGGCCGTCCCCGGAACCCGACGGCCGCTGGACCCGGGAGTGCGAGGAGGCGCGGGTGGGCTCCCTGCTCGGATACCTGGGCCAGATGTCGGAGTCCGACCCGCGAGTGCCCGGGGACTTCGCCGAGCCCGTGACCTACGGCCCCCTCGACGGCGGGGACCAGGAGCTCTGCCGCATGGACGGCGACGAGCCCAACTGCGGCGACGAGATCCGCGAGGTCGAGGTGTGGCTGGACAGGCAGAACCGCGGTGCGGTGGTGCAGTTCAACCTCGGCGACGGCGACCTCACCCAGGACCGCGTGGAGTGGGCCCTGAAGGCGTTGAAGAAGAATCGCGAGAAGTGGGGGCTCGCGCCGGGCGTCGAGGTCGGCGCCATCGTCGGATCCTTCGCCAACGACGGCGCCCAGCGCTGCTTCGCGTACCCGCACCCGGACCACCTCGCGGTGCACGACGCCTTGTGGAACGTGAACTTCAAGATGGGCCCTCAGCTGGGAGCCACCTGCACGCTGGACCCCCGCCAGTCCCTCACCCGCGTGGTGAGCGGCGAGGCCAGCCGCGCCGCCTTCGACCTCAGCTCCGACGGCATCCGCCACGGCGCGCACGAGCGCCACTACGGCTGGCTCCACGCCGAGACCTACCCGCTCGCATTCCGTGACGAGGAGCTGTTCCACCGGCTCCAGTCGTTCTGGGTCCGGTTCAATTAGGCGAAGCCGTGCTGGTCGTCCACCCAGGTGCGGAACTCGGAGAGCTTGTCGAGCATGACGTCGAACGAGTCGCGGACGGGTTCGGGGAGATCCTGACCCAGCAGGCAGAGCACCCGCGTACCCGACGGCGCGGCCGCGAGCAGCGACGTCTCGGCCAGGCCGCCCTTGGGGGTGGCGACGAGAAGCAGGTCGAAGTGCGCGCCGCCGAGGACGCGGGCCCACTCCTGGTCCTCGGAGGCGTCGGCCGGGGGCTTGGCGCGGGTCATGACGGTGATCCCCTCGGAGGTCAGCGCCTGTGCGCGCGCCGCGGGCGCCGCCGAGGTGCGGTTCGTGAACAGCACGTTGATGTCGACGCCCGTACCGTAGGTGTCGCGGAGCCAGGAGGTGACCAGGCGCGCGCGCTCGGCGGAGGTCGCCGTCGTGAATCCGCCGACGTAGAGCAGGACCCGCATGGTGTCGCCCCGCACCACCAGGGGCCGCGGCTCGGGGCGCGGAGGCGCGGGCTGCCGCGCCTCCGGCTCGGGGTCTTTGCGGCGTCCGAACAGCGCTGACGCGAGGCGCCGACGTAACCCGGGCGGCGGGGGAGCAGGGGCGGGCTTCGGCGCCGGCTTGTCTGCGACGGGGGCCTCGGGCGGCGGGTCGGCGGGGATGGTCCTGCGCGCGGCGGCCGGCGGCCGAGGCTTCTTCTGCGTCGAGAACCATTTCGCGTAGTCGAGCGCGATGCGCCGGGCGATGTCCTGATAGGCCTGCGTAGTCTCGTAGCGGGCGCCATCGACGCTCGACACGGCAAGCGGCAGCAGCGAGGCGGTCGCGAGGCCGAGCCCGAAGTCGTTGCTGAGCACGGACGTGGCGTAGACGCGGCAGGAGTCGTCGAGCTCGGCGTAGGGCTCGTCGAAGTCCGCCTCAATCGACGGGTAGTCCCAGGCGACGCGGCCGGATCCCAGGAAGTACTCGTCGACGGCGGCGGCGAGCGGGTCCGCGTCGTCGAGGTGCTCCACGAAGAGGGTGAGGAGGTCCGCGACCACGGGGGCCCCGGCGACGGCGCCGAAGAGCTCCCGCGAGACGGTGGTGGGGTCCTTGAACCCGAAGAAGGAGCGGCTCGAGGCCAGCGCCCACGCGATGGGCGCGAGGATCGTCGGCCGGTCGCCGAGAACGACGCCGCCGTGCTCGGCGAGGTAGCCGAGCGTCAGATAGTCGCGCAGGACGGCTGGCCGCGCAGCGAGCAGGGGCTCGATCTTATCGTCGGGCGCCGCGACGAGATCGTCGGTGTCGACGTAGGTCGCGTCCACCTCGAACGCCAGCCGGTCCTTCCACTCGTCGCCGGGCCGCCCCGAGCCGGAGTAGAGAATCGTCTT
The DNA here is from genome assembly GCA_035409265.1 of Arachnia sp. Taxonomy (GTDB): domain Bacteria; phylum Actinomycetota; class Actinomycetes; order Propionibacteriales; family Propionibacteriaceae; genus Arachnia. Next base: position 6,294 of record DAONOU010000157.1, read on the forward strand.
GGGGATCGTCGTGAAGTCCGGGTCCAGGTAGGGCCGGACGGCGAGGTACAGCGCCGGGTCGTCGAGGACGTGCTGCGAGCCGCCGATGACGTCACGCAGCTCGTGCACGGCGAGCGCGAACTTGTCGGCATAGGCCGGCCTCGCCTCCGCGTCGAACAGCAG
>DAONOU010000158.1:0-6443 GCA_035409265.1 Arachnia sp.
CCAGAACCTCATCCAGCAGATCGCCGAAACCTGACTAAATTGAGCCAAGTCGGGTTTCATGACTGCTGGGGAACCCCGACGGCTACTGCCCGAACCACGCCACCGGGGTCCGCTGCGGTCCGCGGCGATAGCCACACGGAGGTGATGACGGCCGGGCCTGAATCGCCGGGACGATCGTGACTCCGTACACTTGGGCGATGATCTCTCGGCGTTGGGCTGTGGGGGCGGCGGCCGCCCTGCTGGTCGGCTGCGGCCCGACACAGGGCCAGCCGCCGGTCTCGACGCCCAGCCCCAGCGCCTCCCCGAGCCCGACGCCCACGCCGTCGCCCTCTCCCTCCCCGACGGCCACCCCGGTCCCCGACGACCAACTCCCGCTGGACTTCCCCGTCGCCGATTCGCTGCTGGACAGCGCCCCCGCCGTCGTCGAGGAGCTGCACCGCGTCGCGGCCGGGCTGCCGGTGTTGAAGGTCGACATCACGGCTCAGCAGGCGACACTCACCGCGCTGCTTCCCGACAAGAGCGTGCGCAGCTACGCGTGGCGCGACGGCCTGATCACCCACGTCGACTCCGACATCCAGTACCTGGGACAGGCGACCTTCGACCCCGCCGACTACCCGATCAGCTCCGTCAACCGCATGTTCGCCGTCGCCGACCTCCGCGGGGTCCGCGGCGAGCTCGTCCTCCAGGTGGTGGAGTACCGCGAGGGCCAGGTGCTGATGACCGTGACGTCGCGCCCGGAGACATCGACGGTGTTCTTCCGCAAGGACGGGACCGCGGTCACCACGCTGGGCTACACCTCGGTGGCCGACATCACGGCGGGCCTCGAGGAGGTCGTCGGCGACGGCACGGCCCTCTACGGGATCGGGTTCAACCCCACCCGCGGCTACTGGGCAGACCTCACCGACGACGAGCCGGGGGTTGTCCTCAGCCGCAGCCGCGTCGGCGGCGTGCCGGTGTTCGAGACGCGCCGCTCGGAGACCCCCGCCGTCGCCACGTTCTCACCAGATCTGCTGCAACCCGCCGCGATCGCCCAGGCCATCGCGCGCTACCAGGCCAGCCCGGACCAGTCCTGCGACGTCACCGTCGACATGTCGCACGGGCGGTTCGCGCCCGTCGCGCGCTACGACTGCGCGGGCACCGTCCGCTTCACGGACATGGCCGGGCGCGACATGACCGACCTCGTCGGCTCCGGCTGAGCAACGGCCTGGGGACTATCCGCCCAGCTCGTCGGTGCTGAACGTGTCGCACTTGTTCGGGTCGCCGCTCTGGAAGCCGACGGCGGTCCAGTACTGGCGCATCGCCGACGACCCGTGCGTCCAGCTCTCCGGCACCACGCGGCCGGTCGACTGCTTCTGGATGTGGTCGTCGCCGACGGCGCGGGCCGCCTCGACGATGCGGTCCAGGTCGTCCTGTGTGACCTTCTCGATGGGCGAGTTCGGGTCCTTGATGGTGTTGGCGAAGAACGCGCCGGCGTAGCAGTCCGCCTGGAGCTCGAGGCGGACCTGACCGGACTTCGGGCCGGTCTGGTTGCCGCCGGCGCGGGCGGCCTTCATCTGGCCCGTGAGGTTGGAGATGTGGTGACCGTACTCGTGGCCGACGATGTACAGCTCCGCGGCGTGGCTGCGCTCGGTGCCGAGCTGCTGCAGGAGCTGGCCCATGAACTCGTCGTCGAGGTAGATGATCGTGTCTCCCGGGCAGTAGAACGGGCCCATCTCGGAGGTTCCCGTGCCGCACGCCGTCGCGACCTGGCCCGTGAAGAGCTGGACGGCCGCGGGCGGCTCGAAGCCCTTGCCGTAGGCCTGGGACCAGAAGTCGGTGAGGGCGACCTCGTAGGCGGCCCAGCGGCAGTCGGGGTCGGTCGCGATGTCGTTGGTGGTCTTGCACTTGTTCGGGTCGGCCGGCTCCAACTGCCCCTGCTGACCCTGGTCGGCGGTCAGCCCGCCGAGTAGGTCGCCGACGTTGCCGCCGAAGAACAGCGCGAGCAACAGGACGAGGATGCCGCCGATGCCGCCGCCGACGGCGATTCCCGGGCCGCGCCGTCCCCCGCCACCGCCACCGCTGCCCCCGCCGTAGCGGACGCGCGACTGGTCCAGCGGTACGTTCTCGCGAAACTCCATGCCCACCCCATCGTCGGGGGCCCCGTCGGGGCCGTTGCAGCCAGCCTACTGTCGCGCGCAGGGTCTCGGGGCGGCACTTTCGGCGACTCCCTTCACGCCTCCGGCCGTGGGTGGACCGGCCGGGCCCTGTGGACAAGTAGACTCGTCCAATGCGCATCACCGGTGTCACTCATCCCCTGGGTGCGCCGGTCGTCACCTTCGCCGTCGCCCACGGCGCGCACCCGCGCGTGACGATGTTCGACCACGGCTACCTCCCCGTCCGCCCGCTCGCGGCCTCGCTGAGCGACGGCGAGATCGTGTTCACGTGGCTGGTGCGCGAGGTCGTCGCCGCCGATCACCGCCCCCCGGAACGCCACACGGTCTACGTGGCGCCACTCGGCGAGGAGCCCGTGCGTCACCAGCGGATCGGCGCCTACGCCATCGTCTTGTCGCAGCGCGGGATCCTCGGCACGGTGAACTCGATCGCCACCCCGGCTCCGGGATCGTGGGCCCTTCCCGGCGGCGGCGTCGACGCCGGCGAGTCGCCGTCGGATGCCGTCCTGCGTGAGGTGTACGAGGAGACCGGCCAGGAGGTCGTCATCGACCGCGTGCTGAGCCTCGAGTCCGAGCATTGGGTGGGCCGCTCCATGGCGGGAACGCTGGAGGACTTCCACGCGCTGCGCGTCATCTACGGCGCGACATGCAAAGCACCCAGCGACCCGGTCGTCCACGACGTGGGTGGATCGACGTTTCGGGCCGACTGGGTGCCGACGCGTACCTGGCGGACGCTGAACTGGACCAACGGCTCGCGGGCGCTGCTGTCGCAGTACGCCCGCAAGCTGTCCAGGGGCTAGTGGTCTGTCGCGCCTTAGGCGCGACGGGCCACTAATTACTCCTGAAGTAGGAGAGGATCCGCAGGATCTCGACGTACAGCCACACCATGGTGACCGTGATGCCGAAGGCGGCGCGCCACGACTCGCTGGCCGGAGCCTGGGCCGCGATGCCGCGCTCGACCGAGTCGAAGTCGACGACGAGGTTCATGACCGCCAGGATGACCGCGAGGATCGAGATGCCGATGGCGAGCAGCCCCGCGTTCGCGCCGGAGCCGCGCAGGCCTGTGTCGATGTTGAACAGCGCGAGCACGAAGTTCACGAGGAACAAGGCGGCGATCGAGGCCGTGCCGATGAACACCATCTTGCGGAACTTGGGCGTGACGCGGATGTTGAAGAACTTGTACGCGGCCAGCGTCATGCCCGCCGTCACGAACGTGGCGAGGACGGCGGTCACGACGATGCCGGGGTACATCAGCTCGAAGAACTTCGAGATCGCGCCGACGAACACGCCCTCGATCGCGGCGTAGAACAGGACGCCGCCCACCGGGACGCGGGACTTCGCCGCGACGAAGAACACGGTGACGAGGCCCACGAGGGCCGAGCCGATGAGCGCCGGGTACAGGAACTGCATCGGCAGGTACAGGAAGGTCGCGGCGGCGGCCAGCGCGACGACGCCGAGCGTGATCGCGGTCTTGGCCAGCACGTCGTCGAGGGTCATCACCCCGCCGGTGGCGACCGGCGGCTGCTGGTACTGCGTCTGGTAGGGGTCGGTGCCGTACTGCGGCGCGCCCTGAGCGTACGCCTGCTGTTGAGCGCCGCCGTGCCGGGTGAAGGCGTCGGGGCGGCCGATGATCGGATTGGACATTGTGGTCACACTCTTTCGTTAGTCTCCGGGGAGGCTGTGCGCGCTCCATGCTACCCGGCGCCACGGACGGCCCCGCGGAAGAACGCCTCCCGGACGCACTTCTGTGCCAGGATCGGATATGGGTAATCCTCGGACGGCGACGCTCACCTTCCTCGGCGCGGCAGGCACGGTGACCGGGTCGAAGTACCTCCTCACCGTCGACGACCGGCGCGTCCTCGTCGACGCCGGCATGTTCCAGGGCGAGAAGCGGTGGCGACTCAAGAACCGCGAGCCGTTCCCGGTCAGTCCCTCGACCATCGACGACATCCTGATCACCCACGCCCACGCGGACCACACGTCGTACCTCCCCGCCCTGGTCAAGCACGGGTTCGCGGGGCGGATCTGGTGCACGGAGCCGACGGCGGCCCTGACCGAGATCGTCCTGCGCGATTCGGCGAAGCTGCAGGAGCAGTCGGTGCAGGACGCCACCCGAGGCGGCTGGTCGAAGCACGAACACCCGACGCCCCTGTACGACACGGCCGACGTCGAGGCGACCCTCCCGCTGCTGACCACCGTCGAGTGGGAGACCAACGTCGACATCGCCGGCGTGCTGTGGGCGCGCTGGGTCCGGGCCGGGCACATCCTCGGGTCGGCGAGCATCCACGTCGAGGTCGGCCCCCGTTCCGTGCTGTTCTCTGGCGACCTCGGTCGCCACAGCCACCCGATCCTCCAAGGCAGGGGCGCGCCGGAGGCCGCGGACCTCGTCGTGTGCGAGTCGACCTACGGCGACCGCGAGCACCCCGACCCCGAGGTGCCCCACGAGCCGTTCGCCGACGCCATCCGCCGCACCGTCGAGCGCGGCGGGCAGGTGGTCGTTCCCGCGTTCGCGATCGACCGCACCGAGGCCGTGCTGCGCGCGCTGGTCGAGATGCGGAGGGCGGGCAGGATCCCCGACGTGCCGGTGGCCGTCGACGGCCCCATGACGCTGAAGGCGCTCGACGTGTACCGCAGCTTCGCCGACGAGCTGGCCGACACCATCACGCTCGCGGACTACACCGACCTCAGGCTCATCGAGACGCGCGACCCGTCGGCGTCGAAGCGCCTGAACGGGCGCACCGACCCGATGATCATCATCAGCTCCTCCGGCATGGCCGAGGGCGGCCGCGTGCTCTACCACCTCGAACGCCGCCTCCCCCACGCCCGCAACACCGTCGTCCTGACCGGCTACCAGGCGCTCGGCACTCGCGGCCGCGCGCTCGAGGACGGCGCCCCCGTCGTCAAGATCAACGGCCACTACATCCCGGTGAAGGCCGAGATCGTGCGCGACACCGAGTTCTCCGTCCACGGCGACGCGTCGGACCTCGTCGACTGGCTCCGCGCCCTCGGAAAGCAGCCCGACGTGGTGTTCCTGACCCACGGCGAGCCCCACGCCTCAGCGGCACTGAAGAAGCGGATCGCCGACGACCTCGGCTGGGTCGCCGTCGTCCCGAGGCACGGCGAGGTTGTCAGCCTCACCTGAGATAAAGGTGTTCGTCGCTACGCGACTTATCACAGACTTCAATCGCCTCGGAAGCGAGGAGCTTGCTCCCGCTTCTCTCGGCTCAATCGTCTGTGCCCCCGACGGGACTCGAACCCGTACTTGGGCGGGTTTAAGCCGCCTGCCTCTGCCAATTGGGCTACGAGGGCGTAGCGCGCTCAGGAGTCTACAGACCGACGCTTCCGAGCGCCGTGCATGGATCTACCAGCATCTGGCCCCAACTGGCATGAACGTGCCAGTTGGGGCCAGATCGCGGCAGATCCTTTCAGCGGATCAGCTCGCGGGTCTAGAGGTCGCGCTCGAAGCCGACCCACGTGCCCAACTCGCCCTGGATCACGCGCTCGTGCGTCACCGGGATGGTCGCGGTCTGCGTCAGCACTCCCGCCTCGGCGTTCATGGTGGCCTGCTGACGCTCCGGCCCCGGCGGGAACGTCAGGCCCTCGGTGAAGATCTTGTCGATCTCGGGATCGCACAGCTGCGAGATGTTGTTGCCGCCCTCGCAGCTGAAGTCCTGCATCAGCGCCGACAGCGGGTCACCCGTGTCGATCATGGTGTTGCGCGAGACGATCACGGCGTCGAACCCGCCGTTCAGCATCTCTTCCTCCAGGTTCGCGTACTCGCGCACATCCTGCTTGACCACGAACCCGACGGCCTCAAGCTGGGCCTGAACCTGCACCGCGATCTCGGGGTTCTCGGCCGAACCGCCTCGCGAGCCACGAGGGTCTCGGCCGCGCTGGCCGGCGGCGCGCCGACCGGCTCCTACTTCGGCGCCCTCGCCAGCCTCGGCGGGGCCGCGGTGCTCGCCGGGAACCTGGTCGCCGGACGCCTGTTCGACGCCGGGGAGGCCCTCTCCTCCCCCGCCCTGCCGTGGCTGTTCCTCGCCGCCTGCACACTCTCGTCGGCCGCCCTCATCCGCCGCGTCATCCGGGCGGGCCTCCCGCAACTTTCCCGCCCCGATACCCTGGAGGGGACGAGAGGTGAGACGTGACGCTGTTTCTGATCATTGGCGCGGTGGGCTTGGCGCTCGTCGTCGTGGCCCTCCTGATCGGAGACGTGCTCGACGGAGCCCTCCACCTGGATGTCCTCGACTCCGACCTCTTCTCGATCTCCAGCCTCGCCGCGTTCGTCGGCGC
>DAONOU010000159.1:0-6398 GCA_035409265.1 Arachnia sp.
CAGCGACTTCGCGGTCTCGATCTCGACCAGCACGTCGTTGACCTCGATGACGTCACCCTCGGCGACCCGCCAGGCGACGATCTCGGCCTCGAGCAGGCCCTCGCCCGGGTCCGGCAGCAGGTATTGGCGCTTCATAACTCTCCTCAGTAGGCCAGCGACTGGTCGACGGTGTCGAGAATCCGGTCGACGGAGGGCAGATACTCCCCCTCGACCCGGGCGGGCGGGTACGGCATGTCGTAGCCCGCGACCCGCATCACGGGAGACTCCATCACATAGAACAGGTCCTCGTGCAGCTTCGCCGCGATCTCGGACCCGATGCCCAGCGTCTTCGGCGCCTCGTGCACGACGATCGCGCGCTTGGTGCGCCGCACCGACGACTGGATGGTCACCCAGTCGATGGGGCTGATGGTCCGCAGGTCGACGACCTCCAGCGACGTGCCCTCCTCGGCGGCGACGGCGGCGGCGTCGAGGCACGTCTTCACCATCGGGCCGTAGCAGAGCAGCGTGGCGTCGGTGCCGTAGCGGGTGATGGCGGCCTGGTGCATGGGCGCCGGGCGCGACGTGAAGTTGACCAGGTCCTTGACGTGGTAGCGCCGCTTCGGCTCCAGGAAGACGACGGGGTCGTCGGACTGGATGGCCTGCTGGATCATCCAGTAGGCGTCGTTCGCGTTCGCGCACGACACCACCTTCAGGCCCGGGGTGTGCGCGAAGTAGGCCTCGGGCGACTCGGAGTGATGCTCGATGGCCCCGATCCCGCCGCCGAACGGGATGCGGATCACCATCGGCATCGGCGTCTGGCCGCCCGTTCGCATGTGGAACTTCGCCACCTGCGTCACGATCTGGGCGAACCCGGGGAACACGAAGCCGTCGAACTGGATCTCGACGACGGGGCGGTAGCCGCGCATGCACAGGCCGACGGCGGTTCCGATGATGCCAGACTCCGCCAGCGGCGAGTCGATCACGCGGTTCTCCCCGAACTCCGCCTGGAGGCCCTCGGTGATGCGGAAGACGCCGCCGAGCTTGCCGATGTCCTCGCCCGCAAGAAGCACCTTCGGGTCTGCCTGCAGCGCCCGGCGCAGGCCCCGGTTGAGAGCCTTCGCCATGGTCAACGACTCGTTCATGCGTCCTCCCCGGCGGCGTACTCGGCGTACTCGCGGCGCTGGGCCTCCAGCGCGACGGTGGGCTCGGCATAGACCGTCTCGAACAGCTTGTCCATGGTCACGTCCTCCAGCCGCTTGATCGTCGCGCGGACGTCCACGCCCAGCTGCTTCGCCTCCTCGTCGACGGCGGCGAGCCACGCGTCGTCGATGACACCTTCCCGTTCCAGGTATCTGGTGAGTCGAAGGATGGGGTCGCGCCCCCGCCAGGCCTCCTCCTCGACGGAGGCGCGGTACTTCGTCGGGTCGTCGGACGTGGTGTGCGCGCCCATGCGGTAGGTGAACGCCTCGATGAAGGTGGGGCCCTCGCCGGCGCGGGCGCGCTCCATGGCCCAGTCCGTGACGGCCTTGACGGCCAGCACGTCGTTGCCGTCGACCTGCACGCCGGGGAAGCCGAAGCCGCGGGCGCGCTCGAACAGCGGGATCCGCGACTGGAGCGCGATCGGCTCGGAGATCGCCCATTGGTTGTTCTGGCAGAAGAACACCACGGGAGCGTTGTAGGACGCGGCGAACACGTAGGCCTCGTTGACGTCGCCCTGGCTGGACGCGCCGTCGCCGTGGTAGACGATGACCGCGGCGTCCTTGTCGGTGCCGGTACCAACGACGCCGTCGAACTGGAGCCCCATGGCGTACCCGGTGGCGTGCAGCGCCTGGCAGCCGATCACGATCTGGTAGTTCTTGAAGGTCTCGAGCTTCTCCCAGTCGCCGCCGTTGACGCCGCGGAACAGGCCGAGCAGGTTGGCGAGCGGGACGCCGAGCACCATCGCGACGGCGTGCTCGCGGTAGGAGGGGAAGACCACGTCGGCGGGGCGCATGGCGTGCGCGGAGCCGACCTGCGCCGCCTCCTGGCCGAGCAGCGGGCTCCACAGGCCCAGCTCGCCGTGCCGCTGGAGGGCGGTGGCCTCGGCGTCGAACCTACGCGCGAGGATCATGTCGCGGAGGTAGCCGACGAGGTCGTCGGTGGTCCCGGTGAATTCGAAGTCGTCGTTGTCGACGCGCTCCCCTTCGGGGGTGAGCAGCTGCACCATGTCGTGGCTCTGACCGCGCACGCGGCCCCCTTTCTGCCAACCTACGTAACCGTAACTTACGCCAGCGTAGCTTATTGAGGTTCCCCCACCTGACAGAGACATTCCACACCTCGCGGCGCCGGTTTGTGGGATGCCGACAAAACTGGGCTATTGACCTCGCCCCGCAGAAGAGGGAAGGTGTGTCTCACGGGTCCTCTGGGGGGAGGCGAAGGCGCCTACCCGTCTGCCGAGGGCCGAACTGTCCGTTCGGATCGGAGAGAAACACATGTCAACAGCCACACGCGCGACGGCGACCGTCTCGGCCGCCGCCCTCGCCCTCAGCGGGCTCGCAACCCTCGCGCCGACGACGGCGTCCGCCGCCCCCGGCCAGTGCGTGGCGGGCAACCCCACCCAGAGCATCGCGGTGTTCGCGTTCAACGACTTCCACGGGCGGATCTACGACGACTCCCGCCCCCTCAACCAGGCCGGCGGCTACCTCGCGGGGCGCCTGTTCACCCCCGTGGAGCGGGCCCGCGCGGCCCAGGGCGAGGACAACGTCCTGCTGATCTCCTCGGGAGACAACATCGGCGCGTCGACGTTCGTGTCGATGGTGGCCGACGACCTCCCGACCCTCGACGTGCTGAACGCCGCGGGGATCGAGGCGTCCACCGTCGGCAATCACGAGTTCGACAAGGGCTGGACCGACCTCGCCGGCCGCGTCGTGCCCAAGGCCTCAGGCTTCGACTACCTCGGCGCCAACGTGTACGAGAGGGGAACGACCACCGTCGCCGCCCCGCTGCAGGAGTACACCGTCGTCGAGAAGGCGGGCGTGAGGATCGGCATCGTGGGCGTGGTGACGGCCGACCTGCCGTCGCTCGTCTCCCCCGGCGGCATCTCGAACCTGACCATCGGCGACCCCGTCGCCGCCGTCAACCGCGTCACGGCGCAGTTGCTCGACGGCAACGCCGCCAACGGCGAGGCCGACGTCGTGCTCGCCTCGCTGCACGAGGGCGCCGGCCTCGGCACCCTGAGCGCCGAGCAGAACGCCGCCGCGAGCCCGGCCTTCGACAGCATCTACCGGGGCATCGATCCGCGGGTCACCGCCATCTTCAATGCTCACACGCACCAGGAGTACACCTACACCAGCGCCAACCAGGCCGGCCGCCCGATCATCCAGGCCGGCTCGTATGCGGGCAAGCTCGCCAGGGTGGGACTGGTCGTCGACACCGTCGGCAAGGGCGTCTGCGAGGTCTCCCAGGAGATCGTCTCGCCCGCCGCGGAGTCCGACGAGTCGCTGCCGCGGATCGAGCAGATCAACGACATCGCGCGCGCGGCCTACGACGTGGCGATGGAGGAGGGCCAGAGGGTCATCGGGACGGCGAAGGCCGCCATCTCGACGGCGGGCGACAAGGGCAACGCGGACATCCGCAACGTCGAGTCGCCGATGAGCAACCTCGTCGCCCAGATGTTCTCCGCGACGCTCAGCAACGGCGACAAGGAGTTCATCGGCGTCCAGAACCCCGGCGGCACGCGCGACAGCTTCGACAAGGGCGACGTCACGTTCCGCGAGGCGGCCCTGACGCTGCCGTTCGCGAACTCGCTGTTCACGACCAGCCTCACCGGGGCGCAGTTCAAGAAGGTGCTCGAGCAGCAGTGGCAGCGCGACCTGAACGGCAACGTGCCGACGCGCGCGTTCCTGCAACTGGGCCTGTCGAAGAACGTGAGCTACACCTACGACGAGTCGCTGCCCGAGGGCTCGCGGATCACGTCGGTGTCGATGAACGGCAAGCCGATGAGCATGAAGAAGACCTACCGCGTCGGGTCCGGCTCGTTCCTGATCACCGGCGGCGACAACTTCTGGGAGTTCGCGAACGGCGCGAACACCGCCGACACGGGTCTCAACGACCTCAGCTCCTGGGTCGACTACGTCAAGGCGGCCTCCCCGCTGAAGCCCGACTACACGAAGCGCGGCGTCTCGGCGTCGGTCAGCGGGAAGCTCGTGCCCGGCGGCAAGGCCGTCACCGTGACTCTGGGCAAGGCCTTGGCCGACGGCGTCGCCCCGCAGACGCTCGACATGCTGCTGGTCGCGGGCAACCCGAAGGTGACCCCGCCGCTGGCCAACACCAAGGTCAAGGCCTACCTGGGCAAGAAGCTGGTCGGCACCGGGAAGGTGACCGACGGCGTCGGCACGGTCAAGATCGCGCTGAAGAAGGGAGCGAAGGTGTCGAAGGGGACCCGGACGCTGAAGCTCGTGGTGTCGCCGTCGGGCACCCGCGTCCTGCTTCCGGTCGAGGTCTCGAAGCCCGCTCCTCAGTGCTCGAAGAACCACAAGCACGACAAGTCGTGCAAGGACAAGTTGCCCAGCAAGGCCAAGGACGACAAGAAGAAGCCGAGCAAGGACAAGAAGAAGGCGGTCAAGCCAAGGACCAAGTAACGAGCGTCAGTCCGCGAGGGTCGCCACCAGGATCGCCTTGATGGTGTGCATCCGGTTCTCGGCCTGGTCGAAGACGATGCTGGCCGGCGACTCGAACACGTCGCCGGTGACCTCCACGCCGTCGAGGCCGAACTCGTCGTGCAGGGCACGGCCGACGGAGGTCTCGAGGTCGTGGAAGGCCGGGAGGCAGTGCATGAACTTGACGTCCGGGTTGCCGGTGGCGGCGAGGAGGTCGGCGTTGACCTGGTACGGGCGAAGCATCTCGATGCGCTCGGCCCAGACCTCCTTGGGCTCGCCGAGCGAGACCCAGACGTCGGTGTAGACGAAGTCGACCCCGGCGACGCCCGTGGCCACGTCGTCGGTGACGGTGATCCGCGCGCCGGTCCGGGCGGCGATCCGCTCGGCCTCGGCGACGACATCGGCGGCGTTCTGCTGCGACACGGGCGCCACCATGCGCACGTCCATGCCCATCATGGCGCCGGAGACGAGCAGCGAGTTGCCGACGTTGTTGCGGGCGTCGCCGAGGAACGCGAACGCGATCTCGGTCAGCGGCTTGCCACTGTGCTCCAGCATCGTGAGCTGGTCGGCGAGCATCTGCGTGGGGTGCCAGTCGTCGGTCAGGCCGTTGTAGACGGGGACGCCGGCGTGCGCGGCGAGGGTCTCGACGACGTCCTGGCCGGTGCCGCGGTACTCGAGCGCGTCGTACCAGCGGCCGAGGACACAGGCGGTGTCGGCGGCGGACTCCTTGTGCCCGATCTGCGATCCCGCGGGGTCGAGGTAGGTCGTCGTGCCGCCCTGGTCGGCGACGGCGACCTCGAACGCGCAGCGCGTGCGGGTGGACGTCTTCTCGAACAGCAGCGCGACCTGCTTTCCGACGAGGCGCTTCGTCTCGCGCCCCTCGCGGCGCTCGGCCTTGAGCCGGGCGGAGAGGTCGAGCAGCGCCAGCCACTCGTCGGTGGTGAAGTCGAGCTCCTTGAGGAAGCTGCGGCCGAGAAGGCTCATCGTCGTCTCCTTGCGGGGTCAAAGGAACACCTTATCCCGCCCCTCCCCTGCGGATACCGGCGGATATGCGCTCAGCTGTGCCATAGGCGGTGTCAAGCCGCGTGCACAGATCTCTGTATGCGTGGACGAAGGGCTATATACGCACACGTCGCCGTATACAGAGATTTGTGCACGGCTCAGTCGACCAGGGCGGCGAGGATGCCGGGCATCGCGGCCTCGATGTCGGCCAGGGTGTCGGCGAAGCCGGCGTCGTCGCCGTACCAGGGGTCGATCAGCGGCGTGCCCTTCGGCTTGGCCGGGTCGAAGTCGTTCAGCAGGGCGACGTTGGCCTCGGGCGCGATGCGCAGCAGCCGGTCGACCTGGAACGGCTCGACGGCGACGACGAGGTCGTTGGCGAGCAGGTCCTCGCGGGTGATCTGCCGGGCGCGATGGCCGGACGCGTCGTACCCGGCGGCGGTCAGCGTGCGCGCGGCGCGCCGGTCGATGGGGTTGCCCAGCTCCTCCGTCGAGATGCCGAAACTCTCGATTACTGTTCCTTGAGCCAGCTTCCTCGCCACCCGCTCGGCCATGGGCGAGCGGCAGATGTTGCCCCAGCAGACGAACGCCAGCCGCGCCACCCGTCAGCCCTCGAGCGACTCGTAGAAGGCGAGCATGTCGTCGGCGCGAAGCGCGGTCCTCAGCTCGTCGAGCTTGTCCTCGTCGAGCAGCACGATCGACTGACGGTCGTCGGTCCAGCCGAAGCCCGCCGTCGGGATCTGGAACGACTTGATGTCCGACGGCGAGACGCCCTTCAACTCC
>DAONOU010000160.1:0-6390 GCA_035409265.1 Arachnia sp.
CGTCGGACGCATCGCCCCCCACAAGGTGCGACTCTCGACGGCGAAGTCCCCTGATCCTGTTGTCGACGGGGCCTCGACCAGCTCAGCCACCGTGGACGAGGACGCCGCCCTCGACCCGCTCACCGACCTCGACGCGGCGTCCGACGACGGGGGCGCCCCCGACGAGGACGGCGGCGAGGACGCCCCGCAGAAGCGCGGGCTGATGATCCCGGCGTCCATGGGGCTGCGGTTCCAGGTGCCGATCGAGCAGGAGTCCGTGACGGTCACGGCCCGCTGGGGCACCTACCACCCCTTCGACACGGGCGAGACGACGGAGCGGGGGCGTCCGATCCGCGGCTTCCGGCGTACCCAGCACGAGGTGCCGATCGAGGTGCCCGTCGGCGGCCTCAGCGAGGGCGTGACCCACGAGTTCACCGTGCGCGACAAGGTGCTGCTCAAGGTCGACTGTCGCGTCGACGCGCACGATCTCACCCGCCGGCTGGTCGAGGTGGCCCTGTGCAACACCGCCGAGGTGGTCGACAAGATCCCCACGCACGTGTGGCTGTTCCAGACCGAGCTGATCGTGGACGCCGCCGGTGCGGCCGTCTTCCTGCCCGTCGCCGACGCCCTGGCCACGCCGCCGCACCCCGGAGCCGAAGTCGAACTGCAGCGCCTCGCCCTGCAGTACCGCGACCGGCTCGAGTTCGCCCTCGGCCGCACCTGCTCGGTCACCTGGGACGCCGTCCACGGCGCCCGCCGGGCCACCCGGGTCGCCACCACCTGGCTGCCCGTCAGCGAGACCCCGAAGACCGAGGCGGCCAGCAACCCGGACGTCATCACCGACATGCGGACTCTCGCGACGGCGTCCGGCGACGAACTGCGCGCGGGGCTGCTGCCGCTCGTCCACGGCTACCGCACCTGGCTGGACGTCCAGGCCACGATCGCCGCCGGCCTGCCCGACCACCTCAAGACGATCGCCGCCGAAGCGATCCTGGAGGCGCAGCAGGTCGCCACCCGCCTCGAACACGGCATCGAGTTCGTGGCCATCGACGACGAGGCGCGCCGCTGCTTCGGCTTCGCCAACCAGGTGATGGCCGAGCAGCGCGTCCGTTCGCAGGTGGCGGCCAAGCGGGCGGCCAACGCGTCGCTGTCGATCGCGGACGCCGAGGCGTCCGTGGCCGCCGACGGACCCAAGGCCCACTCGTGGCGCCTGTTCCAGCTGGCGTTCGTGCTGCTGCAGCTGCCCGCGCTCACCGACCCGACCGCCGACCGGCGGTCCAACCCCGACCTGGCCGCGGTCGAGCTGCTGTTCTTCCCGACCGGCGGCGGCAAGACCGAGGCGTACCTCGGGCTGGCGGCCTACGCGTTCGCCATCAGGCGCCGACAAGGGGTGGTGCAGTCGGCGTCCGGGCCGCTGTACGGCCGGTCTGGGCTGACCGTGCTGATGCGCTACACCCTGCGGCTGCTCACCGCCCAGCAGTTCCAGCGCGCCACCACCATGGTCTGCGCCGCCGAACTCGAGCGGCGGCGCGACCCGGCGCTGTGGGGCGACGAGCCGTTCCGCATCGGGCTGTGGGTCGGGTCGAAGGTGTCGCCGAAGCGCATCGACGAGGCCATCAAGGACATCGAGAAGGCCAAGCAAGACCCGCGCGCCGACAGCGACCTCTCGGTGCTGCAGGTCAAGCGGTGCCCGTGGTGCGGATCGCCGCTGTCGGCGTCCGATGTGGACGCCCGCGTCGAGACCCGACGAGTCCACGTGTGGTGCAGCCAGGACGCCGAGCACTGCCCCTTCGCCCGCGGCGGCCAGGTCGCCGACGGGCTGCCGGTGCTAACCGTCGACGAGGAGATCTACCGGCTGGCACCGGCGTTCGTCATCGCGACCGTGGACAAGTTCGCGCGGCTCGCGCGCGAGGGCGAGGCGGCGTCCCTGTTCGGGTACGTCTCGAAGCGCTGCGACCGGCACGGCTTCGTGCACCCCGACTACCGGGACTGCATCTCCGACAAGCACAACGCGGCCGGCGGATACCCGGCGGCGTGGCGGCGTCCGCACGGGCGGCTGCGGCCGCCGGATCTGATCATCCAAGACGAGCTGCACCTCATCACCGGCGCGCTGGGCACGACGGTCGGCCTGTTCGAGACGGCGATCGACACGCTGTGCTCGTGGCAGACGCCCGACGGGCGTCCGGTGGCGCCGCTGATCATCGCGTCCTCGGCGACGGTGCGGCGGGCGGCGTCCCAGATCGGCAGCCTGTACGGGCGCGGCACGGCGATCTTCCCGCCGCAGGTGGTCAACGTCTCCGACACCTACTTCTCGCGCGAGACCGCGCCCAGCAAGGAGGCCCCCGGCCGCCGCTATCTGGGCGTGTGCGCGTCAGGCGTCCGGATGACGCAGGCCGAGATCCGGCTGGCCGAGGTGCTGATGATGGCCGGCCAGTTGCTGCTCGACCGCGACGGTCAGTCGGCCGACCCCTACCTGACCTTGGTCGCCTACTTCAACGCCACCCGTGAGCTCGCCGGCATGAAGCGGTTCATGGGCGACGACGTCCAGACCACCCTCGACCGCGGGCGCGTCTGGTCGAAGCTGCCTCGGCGCAAGCCGTCCATCGGGCGCGACCTGGTCGTCGCGGAACTCACCGCACGGGTGGCGTCCACGAAGATCACCCAGACGCTCGACCAGATGGGCGTCCCGTTCGATCCCGACCGGCACACGACCGACGCGCGACGGGCACGAGCCGCCGCGTACGCGGCCGCGAAGACCAAGGGCGAGGAGGTCGACGACCTCGGGCCCGTGCCCTTCGACGCCGTGCTGGCCACCTCGATGCTGCAGGTCGGCGTGGACGTCAACCGGCTCGGCCTCATGATGGTCGTCGGGCAGCCGAAGAACACGGCCGAGTACATCCAAGCGTCCTCGCGGGTGGGCCGCTCTGACGATGGTCCGGGGCTGGTGGTGTCCCTCGGCAACTGGGCGCGGCCGCGCGACCTGGCGCATTTCGAGAGCTTCCAGCACTACCACGAGACGTTCTACGCCCAGGTCGAGGCGCTGTCCGTGACCCCGTTCTCGGAGACCTCCGTCGACCGGGGCATCGACGGCGTCCTCGTGAGCGCCGCGCGCGTGCTCGGCGGATCGTTGGGGGAAAACGGGCTTTCGCCCGAGCGCGGCGCCGACCAGGTGGACGCCCAGGCTGCGGCGCTGGCGTCCCTCATCGATGCGCTGGTGGTCCGAGCGGAACGCGCCGGTGGACCGGCCGCTGCTGGACTGTTGAAGGCGAGGCTGAACAACCGCGTCGACACGTGGCGGGCACGGCGCAAGAAGGTGATGTCCGAGGCGGGCTGCGTGCTGGTCTACGAACGCGCCAAGCCCGGAAGCAACCAGAGGGCCCTGATGATCGGGGCCGAAACCGGGCTGGTGCCCGACGAAGACACCCCGCCCTTCATCGCCGCGAACTCGATGCGCGAGGTGCAGCCCGAGATCAACCTGCTGGTGTCGCCCAAAGCGGCTCGGCTCGTGGTGTCGACGGCCGGCGGGCCCGGCTGGGTGTTCCCGGCCCCGAAGGAGGACTGATGACCGAGACCACCCCGGGCGCGAGCCCGTCGGCGTCCGGAGTCGCGGGCGGCACCCAAGGGGCGGCGGCGTCCCCGCTGGCCCTCGTCGGAATCAACCCGGTCAAGGACGACGAGGAGCTGCGCGCGGCCGCAAAGGCCGGCAAGGCCACCAAGCGGAACCGGGCCAAAGTGGGCAGCGCGCGTCCGTCGTCGCTGATGTTCACCTACGGGCCCGGCGCGATCGTCGACCTGCCCAACTTCACGGTGCTGCCGACCGGGTACGAGGCCTGGGACTACATCTGGCAGCGGGTCCGCACCGAGCAGGGCGTGCTGCCGGTGATCCGTGCGCCGAAGCTGCTCGCCGACGTGCGCCAGCAACTCGGCCCCCAGGTCGCCGAGCTGCGTCCGTTCCCCTACCTGCCCGAGTCGGGGGTCTACAGCACGGACGGCGTCCACTTAGGGGTGCCGGCGGTGATGTTCCCGCAGTGGTACCGGTGCACGGCGTGCGATCTGCTGGCGCCGCTGGGGCGGTTTGGCTATCGGAACACCAACCCGTATCGCCCGGACGAAGCTGTCATCGAGCACGAGCACTGCCCCAAGAAGAAGGCGGGCAAGGGGAACGCGAGAGTCGTCCCGGCGCGCTACCTGCTCGCCTGCACCAACGGGCACCTGGATGAATTCCCTTATGAACAGTGGGTTCACGGCGGAGTGAAGTGCCCCAAGGCCGAGGCGCCGATCCTGCACATGCGCGAGTCGACGATGGCCCGCGGTGCGTCCGCCACCATCGAGTGCTGGTCGTGCGTCGGGGCCAAGGAGCCCGGAGTGCCGCTGCGGCGGGGCATGAACGAAGCCCAGGGGCGGCCCGGCCGCGAGAAGCTGCCGCGGTGCCGGGGGAGGCGTCCGCATCTGGTCGACTTCGACCCCGCGGGGTGCCCGTGCGAGTCGCACCTGATGGTCGTGGGGGCGTCCAATTTGTGGTTCCCGCTGCTCAGCAGCGTCATCGTGCTGCCGACCACGCCGGCCGAGCGGGCCGACGAGCTGGTGGACGCCCTGCGTCCGCACGCGGCCAAGCTGGCCAAGTACGCCGGCGACCTCGAGGTGCTGCGCGACGTCTTGGACGGCAAGGTCGACGTGGGCGCGGTGTCGGACGCCGACCTGCTGGACGCCGTTACTGCAGCCCTGGTGCCGGCGTCGCCGGCGTCCGAGTTCGAACCGGCAACCACGAACTGGCTCGACCTGATGGCGCCCGAATGGGAGCTGTTGACGCGTCCCCTCGCGGGCGGGCGACACGAGGACGCCGACAGCGGCCTCACCCTCCGGACGCGGCAGTTGCACGAGGATTTGCCGGCAGCCATCAAGTCAGTGCTAGCCGTGGAGCGGCTGCGCAAGGCGACGGCGCTGCTGGGCTTCACGCGGATCGACGAGATGGACCGCATCGACGACCTCAACGCCCGGCGGAGCGCCTTGTCCGTCGGGCCGCCCACCTGGGTGGTCGCCACCCTCGACCGCGGCGAAGGCGTGTTCTTGACCTTGGACGAGGCGCGGGTCGCGGCCTGGGAGAAGAAGGTGGAGGCGTCCGATCTGTGGGCCGCTCACAAGGCGTCCCACGAACGGAACTTCGCCAATCGGCAATCAGAGACGGCCGGGGACGTGACGCCGGGTGGCCGGCTGCGGCCGCCGAGGTACTGGCTGCTGCACACGCTGTCGCACGCGCTCCTGCGCGAAATGGCGATGTCGTCGGGGTACGGGGCGGCGAGCATTTCGGAGCGGCTCTACGCCTGGAAGGCGGATGGTGTGCGCCCGGCCGCGGCCGGCGTCCTGCTGCTGACGACGTCGTCCGACTCGGACGGAACGCTCGGTGGCCTCGTGGCGCTGAGTGAGCCGAAGTCGCTGGCGGAGATCACCAAGGACGCCCTGCGGAAGGCGCTGCGCTGCTCGGCGGACCCGGTGTGTGGCCACCGGACGCCCGTCGACCCCGAGGACTTTCTGCACGGGGCGGCGTGCCACTGCTGCTCGATGGCGTCCGAGACGTCGTGCGAGCGGGCCAACCGCTTCCTGGATCGGCGGTTCTTGGTGCCCTTGCCGGGGCCGTACGCCGATCTGGCCTTCTTCGAGGCGCCGTGACGTCGGCCGCGTGGGCGCTGGGCAACCTGCTCAGCGCGGCCGAGGCCGAACGGATCCTGTCGCGGTTCCGGGCTGGGCTGTCGCTGACCCAGGCGCTGCAGGGCCTGGACGCCTCGCGCGCGAGCCAAGTGCGGGGGCTGTTGGAGGCGGTGGGGGCGACGCCAGCGCGACTCGAGGTGGCCGGACCGTTGCTGGAGGGCATCGCCGGAGCACGGTCCGCGGCCGTGGACGTGGCCGCCGTCTGGACTCTGCCGGGCGGGCTCGCCAAGACCAGTTCGCTGACGTCGTCGGTCCCCCAGTTCGTGGAGAGCGCGCGCAGCGTCGTGGTGTGTTCGACGTTCAACTTCACGGCGAACTCGGCCTTGCGTCAGGCGCTCGTTACGGTGGCAAGCCGGGGTGTCGATGTGTCGGTCTACGTGGACGGCGAGGTCAACTCTGGGCTGGCGGGGCTGGCGGCCAGCTTGGATCCCGCGCGGCTCTACGCCTCACGGCAGGGGAGCAACGGCGTCCGGAATCACGCCAAGTTCATCGCCGTCGACCACCAGTTCGTCTGGGTGACCAGCGCCAACTTCAGCTGGTCGGCCGAGAACACCAACGTTGAACTGGGCCTCCGGGTTCAATCACGCTCGCTCACCGAGGCGATTGAGGGTCAGCTCGAAGCCGCGAAGGCCTTGTACGTGAAGGTGACGCCGGCCTAGTGTCCTGTCAGGCTGATCCACTAAGAAATATTGTGTCGCGGGAATT
>DAONOU010000161.1:0-6387 GCA_035409265.1 Arachnia sp.
CCGGTGTTCATGATCATGAAGTTGCCGGTGCCGTAGGTGTTCTTCGCCATGCCGGGCTCGAAGCAGGCCTGGCCGAACGTGGCGGCCTGCTGGTCGCCGAGGATGCCGGCGATCGGCACGCCCACGAGCATGCCCTGCGGGCGTCCGACGCCGTAGACCTCGGCCGAGCTCTTGATGGCGGGCAGCATCGACAGCGGGATCGTCATGTCGGCGGCGATCTCCGCGTCCCAGTCGAGCGTCTTGAGGTCCATCAGCATGGTGCGCGAGGCGTTGGTGACGTCGGTGACGTGCACGCCGCCGTTGACGCCGCCGGTCATGTTCCACAGCACCCAGGTGTCCATGGTGCCCATGACCAGGTCGCCGGCCTCCGCGCGCTCGCGGGCGCCGTCGACGTTGTCGAGGATCCACTTGACCTTCGGGCCACAGAAGTAGGTGGCCAGCGGCAGGCCGACGCGGTCCTTGTAGCGGTCCTGGCCGATCTCGCCGCCGAGCTCCTCGACGATCTTGCCGGTGCGGGTGTCCTGCCAGACGATGGCGTTGTAGACGGGCTCGCCGGTGTTCTTGTCCCAGACGACGGTGGTCTCGCGCTGGTTGGTGATGCCGACGGCGTGGATGTCGCTGGCGTTCAGCGACGCCGTGCTCAGCGCCTCCGCGACGACCGCGCGGACGTTGTCCCACACCTCGATGGGGTTGTGCTCAACCCAACCGGCGCGCGGGAAGATCTGCTCGTGCTCCTTCTGCCCGACGGACACGATGGTGCCCGCGTGGTCGAAGACGATCGCGCGCGAGCTCGTCGTGCCCTGATCGATTGCCAGTACGTATTTGTCAGCCATGAATGCTCACTTCCTTGTGAATGGGGTTTTCGGGGTGGATCGGGGATGGATCAGGCGGGCAGGAGCACGCCGGAGAGGACGCCGGCGAGGACGCCGCCGATGATGGGGCCGACAACCGGAACCCACGAGTAACCCCAGTCGGAGCCGCCCTTGCCCTTGATGGGCAGGATGGCGTGCATGATGCGGGGGCCGAGGTCGCGGGCGGGGTTGATGGCGTAGCCGGTCGGGCCACCGAGGGAGGCGCCGATGCCGACGATCAGGAGGGCGACGCCGAGGGCGCCGAGCCAGCCGAGGCCCGCGGGGGTCTTGGTGGCCGAGTCGCCCCAGTGGCCGGCCGCGAGGACGACGAACACGAGGACGAAGGTGCCGATGGCCTCAGTGACGACGTTCATCAGCGGGTTGCGGATGGCGGGGCCGGTGGAGAACACGCCCAGCTTGGTGGCCGCGTCCTGCTCCTTGTCGAAGTGGTCCTTGTAGGCCAGCCAGCAGAGCGTCGCGCCGATGAAGGCGCCCACGAACTGCGCGGCGATGTAGGTGAGGATCGAGGTGACGCCGACGGCGATGCCCGGGACGAAGTTCTCGGCACCCGAGGACGCGACGCCGAGGGTGACGGCGGGGTTCAGGTGCCCGCCCGACTTGTAGGAGACGAGGACGCCGGCGAAGACCGCGAGGCCCCAGCCCCAGTTCACGAAGAGGAAGCCGGTGCCGTTGCCCTTCGTCTTCGCGAGCGCGGTGTTGGCAACGACGCCGCAACCCAAAAGGATCAGCATGGCCGTGCCCACGACCTCAGAGAGGAAGATGACTCCCAATGACATAGTTAAGCTCCGTTCCTGACGGCTGTGTCAGCTACTGCGTCCGATGTGGACGCGCCTATTCACGGCAGATCGCCGTTGTAGCCACTAGCCAATCGCTCATTGCACGTCCTTGCAAGTCATTTGCACGATTGTGCAAGGTGACCGCGCGGCGCTGCACTTTCCGCGGCGGTACGTACACGATCCGCTCAGGAAAGGATACGGAACTGCTGCGCCGTCAGCTTCCTGCGCCCCGCGATGGCAGCCAGCGAGGCGATCCCGGCGATCGCGGCCATCAGGAGCGCGACGGTGGCCAAGCCGATCTCGCCGGTCCCGCCGGACAGCCACGTCCGCACCAGGACGAACGCGTTGTGCAGCGGCGACACGGCGCCCACCGGCGACAACCAGCCGACCGACGACGACATCCCCAGCGCCACCGTTGCCGCGGCCAGCAGCCCGGAGACCGCCCGGCCGACGTTGCCGAGCCACGCGGCCAACGCGTGGTTGGCAAGCCCGAAGGACACGCCGACGGCGGCCAGCAGCAGCGCCAAGCCCGCGGTCCGCCCGGCGCCCGCGTCGAGGACGGCCCCTCCGATCACGCCGAGGACGAGGCCCTGCGCCGCGAGGATGGCGACGGGCAGCCAGACCGCGCGCGCCCACAGCGCGACGCTGCTCGCCCGCGACGCCACCACGTTTCGCGGCACCGGGCGCGCGACGACGAAGCCGGCGAGCGCGCCCAGCCACAGCCCGAGGGTGAGCAGCAGCGAGACCAGCGGGACGGCGTCGGAGGTGATCACGCCGTCGGCCCGGGCGATGGGCGAGGCCACGACGGTGGACAGCCGCTCGCGGTCGGCCTGCGAGTAGCTGGGCACCTGGTCGGCGCCCTTGGCGAGCTCGGTGGCGAACGTGCCGACGCCCTTGTCGAGCTCGGCGGCGCCGTCGGATAGCTGGACCATGCCGTCGGCGGCGAGCTTCGCGCCGTCGGCCGCCTGGGCCGCGCCGTCGGCGTACGTGGCGACCCCGTCGGCATAGGTGCCCACGCCGTCGGTGTAGGTGCCCACGCCGTCGACGAACGTGCCCGCGCCCTTCTCGAGGTCCCCGACGCCGTCGGCCAACTGCCGCGCGCCGTCGGCGAGCTGGGTCACGCCGTCGGGCAGCGCGCCCACCTGGCCGTCCAGCTGGGTGATGCCGTCGAGGAGCTGGGTGGCTCCGTCGCCGAGCGCGGGTGCGGCGTCGACGAGCGGCTTGGCCTTCTCCTCGAGGGTCGCCGCGCCGTCGCGCAGCTGCGTGAGCCCACCCGCGAGCAGGCCGAGCTGCTGCTCGGTCTGCTTCGGGAGCTCCTCGACCAGCGTGTCGATGCCGCCCGAGAGCTGGGTGGCGCCGTCGGCGAGCCCGGCGGCGCCGCTCCTCAGCGACTGCCCGGTCTGCGGGTCCTTCGTCGTGAGCATCGCCGTACCCATGCCTGCGCCCGCCTGGAACCCGCCCGCGGCGCCGGCCGCGAAGGTCTGCTCCAGCAGGTCGCACATGCCGGGCATCTCGGCGACCTCCGCGGGGCACCGGAACTGGCTCGTCACGGCGCCGATCGCCGCCTGGGAGTTCTGGTCCTGATGCCCCTTCGCGTACGCCCCGAGGCCTTCGGCCACGGCGCCCAGACCCGAGTCGAGCCCCTTCGCGCCGCCGGCGAGCTGCTGCGCGCCGGTCGCGAGCTGGTCGAGCCCGCTGGTGTCGGCCTCGGCCGAGCCCAGCCCCTCGAGCATCGCGTCGAGGCCCTCGCGGAGGCCCGTGACGCCGCCGATGGCCTGCGCGGCCCCGTCGGCGTAGTCCGGAATCTGGCTGAGCAGCGTGTCCGCGCCGTCGGCGAGCCGGCTCACGCCGTCGACCAGCTTCGGGGTCTGGGCGGCGAACTGGTCGACGCCGTCGGCGAGCTTGTCGGCGCCCGTCCCGAGCTGGCCGATGCCGTCCACCAGCTGGTTGCCCCCGTCGACGAGCTTTCCCCCGCCGTCGACGAGTTGCGTACCGCCGTCGACGAGCTTCGAGCCGTTGTCGGCGAGCAGTTTCATGCCCGCGGAGAGCTGGTTGATGCCCTGCGAGGCCTCCTTCGCGCCGTCGGCGAGCTGGGTCGTGCCGTCGTGGAGTTGGTCCGCGCCGTCGACGATGGTGGTGAACTGCTCGCCGACGGTGTTGAAGCCGACGTAGATGCCGTCCAGGTAGCCCTCGGTGAGCGTCGCGTTGATGGTGCCGACGGCGAGCCGCGAGACCTGCTCGGCGACCTGCGCGTCGGTGACGGGCGCGTTGGCGCCCACCTTCACGTCGATGGTGGCCTGCTCGGCCGCGGCGGCGTCGTTCGCGGAGAAGGACGTTGCCGCGGCGGAGAAGCCCTGGGGGATGGTGACGACGGCGGAGTACGCGCCGGAGCGGAGCCCCGCGGCCGCCGACGGGGCGTCGGCGAGGGTCCAGTCGACCTTCTCGTCCTTCTCGATCATCGCCGCGGCCAGCTGGCGCCCCATCGGGACGAGCTGGTCGCCGACGGTCACGGCCTCGTCGAGGTTCACGACGGCGGCGCTGACGGACTTGTTCTCGGGCCTGCTCAGCCCGAGCAGCAGCCCGACGACGAGCAGCGGCCCGAGCGCGAGCGCGACGACGGCCGGCCAGGAGACGCGGCCGGTGGTGCGGGGCTTCATGCGAGGCTCCTCGCGATAGACATGGAGGCTCACGCAAAGCTCCCCTCGTAGTGGGCGGCGGGCGGGGCGTAGACCCCGTCGATGGCGAAGTCCGCGAGCTGCTCCTCGTGCGCGGCGCACAGCACCACGGCGCCGTCCTGGCGCACGCGGGAGACGAGGTCGGCGACGAGCGCCTTGGCCTCGGGGGTCGCGGCGAGCTCGACGGAGTCGACGAAGACCACCGACCCGGCGCTGGGCGAGCCGCCCACCGCTGGTTGAACCGGGCCGCGAGGAACGAGCGCCCGTGTCGAAACCAATAGACCGGCACCTTCCTCGGAAGCCAGGTCGATATACGTCACCCGGCGGCGGACGCGGCTCGCGCCCTCGGGGAGCAGCGCGCCGGCGACCCGGGCGCGTCCCGAAGACGTCTCGAGCCGGCCGCTCAGCGCGAGCGCGGCACCCGTCCGGGTCCGCACCGGGCCGACGAGCCCGATCACGTTGCCGGGCACCAACCGGAGATCGATGGGGCCGACGACGCCGTCGACGGTGAGCCCCTCGGCCAGCGCGAGCGAGCCGTCGCCCGGCCAGTCCTTCAGAGCCATCTCCTTGGTGAGCACCTCGCCCTCGACGTCGAACGTCGGGAGCAGGCGGTCGAGCCAGCGCGGCAGCCACCAGGCGCGCTCGCCGAGCAGCGTCATGACGGCGGGGACCAGCGTCATGCGGACGAGGAAGGCGTCGATCGCCACGCCGACAGACAGCGCGAAGGCGATGGCCTTGATCGACGACATGCCTTGTGGGACGAAGAACGCGAACACCGCGAACATGATCACGGCGGCGCCGGCGACGACGGGGCCGGAGGCGACGAAGCCGCTGCGGATGGCCTCGACGGGCGGCTTGCCGTGCACGTACTCCTCGCGGATGCGGCTCACGAGGAACACCTCGTAGTCCATCGCGAGGCCGAACAGGATGCCCATCAGGAGGATGGGGAGGAACGAGATCACCGGCATCGGCTTCTCGAGGTTGATCACCTGGCGGAACACGCCCTGGTTGAACACCAGCGCGGTGGCGCCGAAGGCCGCGCCTACGCTGAGCAGGTACCCCACCGTCGCCTTGACCGGCACCCACACGGAGCGGAAGACGGCGGCGAGCAGGACGAGCGAGAGCCCGACGACCAGCACGCCGAACGGCAGCAGCGCCGCGGTGAGCTGCTCGCTGATGTCGATCTGGACGGCCGTGATGCCGGTCACGTAGGTGTCGACGCCGAACTCCTCGCGCCACTGGTCCGCGTGGTCGTTGAGTGCTTCGACGAGGTCCGAGGTGGCCGCGTCGTCGGGCCCGGTGGTCGGCACGATCTGGATCAGGGCCGTGTCGGCGTTCTGGTTGGGCGTGGCGAGCGGCACCGACGCGACGCCGGGGATCTGCTCGATGTCCTCCTTGATGCCCGCGACGACGCCCAGCGGGTCTGTGCTGCCGATGATGTCGGCGGTCACGATCAGCGGCCCGTTGACGCCGGGGCCGAAGTGCTCGGCGATGAGGTCGTACGCGACGCGCGCCGGAGACCCCGCCGCCTGCTGCCCCGCGTTCGGCAGCGAGACCTGGAGCCCCACCGTCGGGATGGCGAGCGCGCCCAGCGCCGCGACGACGGCGACGATGGTCACGACCGGGTGCCGCGTCGTCACCCCGACCCACCACGCGAACATCCCGCTCCTTGAGCCGGTCCCCCGCGCGAAGCGCCGGGACCGCGTCGAAAGGTTCGTGGACTTGACCCGTGGCGTCATCCGCGCGCCGAGCAGGCCCATGAGCGCGGGCAGCAGCGTCAGCGCGATGACGACGGCGAACGCGACGGTGATCGCCGCGAAGATGCCCATCACGGTCAGGAACGGGATGTTGGCGACGCTCAGGCCGAGCAGCGCGATGAACACCGTCAACCCGGCGAACACGACCGCGGACCCTGACGTGCCGACGGCGCGGCCGGCGGACTCCTCGGGGTCGAGGCCGTCGCGGAGCTGGTCGCGGTGACGCGACAGGATGAACAGCGCGTAGTCGATGCCGACGGCGAGGCCGAGCATGATCGACAGCAGAGGCGTCGTCGAGTTGATGTCG
>DAONOU010000162.1:0-6336 GCA_035409265.1 Arachnia sp.
AGACGTGCGAGCGCGAGGCCTGGCTCCACTCGGCCATGCTGTGCGGGTTCTTGCGCGCGTATTCCTTGACGGCCTTGGGCGCGCGGCGGTCGGAGTTGCCCTCGCGCAGCACCGGGTTCACCGCGGAGCCCATCACGCGGGAGTAGCGGGCGCGGACGTCGCGCTCCTCTTCCGATTGCGGGTCCTCGGGGTAGGAGGGAATCGCGAAGCCCTGCGACTGGAGCTCGGCGACGGCGGCCTTCAACTGCGGGACGGAGGCGGAGATGTTGGGGAGCTTGATGATGTTGGCCTCGGGGGTCTTCGCCAGCTCGCCCAGCTCGGCCAGCGCGTCGGCGACCCGCTGGTCCTCGGGCAGGACATCGGCGAACTGGGCGAGGATGCGCCCGGCCAGCGAGATGTCGCGCGTCTCGACGTCGACCCCGGCCTGGCCCGCGAAGGCGCCCAAGACCGGCAGGAATGAGTAGGTGGCAAGGAGGGGGGCCTCGTCGGTGAGGGTGTAGATGATCGTGCCCATGGCGGCAACAACTCCTAGTGATCAGGCGCGGTTCGGCGGCTTCAGCTTACCCAGAAGCGGCATCCATCCATCGGTCCCGCTCGCGAACACCGTGCGCCCGTCAACTATCCTCGCCCTCGTGACGTCACCCAGCGCCGCGCCGAGGCGGCCCTACCTCGTCGGCCTTGTCGGCTCGGGAGTGCTGCCGTCGTTCACCCCGCCGATGCACATGGCGGAGGCCGCGGCGCTCGGCGTGAGCTACGTCTATCGCCCCATCGACCTCGACGCGCTGGGTCTGGTGCCCGAGCGCCTGCCAGAGATCCTCGACTGGGCGCGGGCGCTCGGCTACGACGCCCTCAACATCACCTTCCCGTGCAAGCGCGCGGTGGTGGACCTGCTCGACCACGTGGATCCGACGGCGCTGCGGCTCGGCTCGGTCAACACTGTCGTGTTCACTGACGACGCCGGCGCCGTCGGCTACAACACCGACACCAGCGGCTACGAGCGCGCGTTCCGGGCGGGCCTGCCCGGCGCCGATCTCGGCCGCGTCGTGCTCCTCGGCGCCGGGGGAGGAGGCAGCGGCGTGGCCGACGCCTTGCTGCGGCTGGGCGCCGCCCGGCTCACCATTGTCGATGTCGACGGCGAAAGGGCCGCCGAGCTGGCGTCGGCGCTGGGCAGTCACAGACACGCCCAGGTCGACTCCGCCACGCCCGCCGACCTCCCTGACGCGCTCGCCGACGCCACCGGGCTCGTCAACTGCACGCCCATCGGCATGCATCACCACCCGGGGATGCCGCTCGACGAGGCCCTCCTGCGCGGCGACCTCTGGGTCTCCGACATCGTCTACCGCCCGCTCCGGACCCGCCTCCTCACCGTTGCGCGAGGCCTCGGCTGTGCCACGCTCGACGGCGGGCGCATGGCGGTCTTCCAGGCCGTCGAGGCCATGGAACTGATCACCGGCCTCCAGCCCGACCCGCGGCGCATGCGCGAACACTTCCTCCACCTCCTCGCCGCCGAGCAGAACTAGCCAAGGAGCACCGATGTCGACGACGACGCCACCCCCTCGCCGCACGCCCGTCCGGGCGGCGGTGGCCAGCTTCATGGGCTCGGCCGTCGAGTACTACGACTTCTTCATCTTCGGATCGGCGGCCGCGCTGATCTTCCCGAGGATCTTCTTCGGCAGCGACGGCCAGGCCGCGCTCGTGATGTCCTTCATGACCTTCGGCTTCGCCTACGTCGCCCGGCCCATCGGCGCCGTCGTGCTCGGCCACTTCGGCGACCGCATCGGCAGGCAGAAGGTGCTGATGTTCACCCTCGTGCTGATGGGCCTTTCGACGTTCATCATCGGCTGCCTTCCGACGTTCGACGCCATCGGCTGGTGGGCGCCCGTGCTCCTGGTGCTGTGCCGGCTGATGCAGGGCCTGTCGGCGGCGGGGGAGCAGGCGGGAGCCTCGTCGCTCACGCTCGAGCACGCCCCCGACCATCGCCGGTCCTTCTTTACCTCCTGGACGCTCACCGGCACGCAGGGCGGGCAGATCCTCGCCGCGCTGATCTTCATCCCCGTCATGGCGCTCCCCGACGACATCAAGTACAGCTGGGGCTGGCGCGTGCCGTTCTGGCTGAGCGCCATCGTCGTCCTCGTCGCGTTCTGGATCCGCCGCAGCCTGCACGAGACCCCGGTGTTCGAGGACGCGAAGAAGGGCGGCGAGATCGCGAAGGTGCCGTTCGTCGCGCTGATGGTCCACCACTGGCGCGACGTCGTTCGCGTCGTGTGCTGCGCGTTCATCGCCGCCGTCTCGACGGTGTTCGGCAACCTCGCGCTGGCCTACGGCAAGGAGGTCGGGTTGCAGGCGTCGCTGACGCTGTGGCTGGTGGTTGCTGCCAATGTCGGCGCGCTGGCCACCCAGCCCCTGTTCGGGATGCTGGCCGACAGGATCGGCCGCAAGCCGGTGTTCGTCTACGGGGCCGTCTCGTCGGCGGTGTTCATGCCGTTCTACATGCTCTCCATGAGCTCCGGGAACACCGCGGTGACGTTCGCCCTTGCCATCCTCACGTTCTCGTGCGGCTACGCCGCCGCCAACGCCGTGTGGCCGTCGTTCTACGGCGAGATGTTCAGCACGAAGGTGCGGTTCTCCGGGATGGCGATCGGCACGCAGCTGGGCTTCCTGATGGCGGGTTTCGCGCCGTCGATCGTCGCCGGGCTCGGCGGCGTGCGCGAGGGCGGCTGGGTGGTCATCTCGGCTTTCACCGCCGTGATCTGCCTCATCGCCGCGGTCAGCGCGCTCACCGCTCGGGAGACGAAAGACGTGCCAACTTCGCAGCTCGGACAGCGGTCCGGCGCACCCGTGGGCATCTGATCAGGGCTTTGGCGGTTTTCCGGGGATTGGGTAGCCTGTACCCCACGAGTTGGTTAAGCATTCCGCGGCAAGGCCGCGAGGGACACAAGGCAAGGGGGTCGACCCGATATGGGGCGCGGCCGTGCAAAGGCGAAGCAGACGAGGGTGGCCCGCGATTTGAAGTATCGCGCGGTGGACACCGATTTCGCATCTCTGGAGCGTGAGCTCCGCAGCAGTGACTCCTACGGGGAGTACGTCGAGGTGGTCGAGGACATTCCCGACGCGTACTCCGACCTCGCTGACCAGTACGCGGACTACGAGGACGAGGACGACGAGCGCGCCTCGTCGTAACCCCTTGCCATGGGCGAGTGGTCGCCTGACACGGAGCTCGACGGTTACGAGCAGCTGATCTTCCCGTTGCCCGGGGAGCCGACCTATGCGCTCGAGCCCGAGAACTCGCTGGTGGCGACGCTCGTGCGCCGCGACGGCCCCCGGTCCCGCTCCGCGCTGCTCTACGTCCACGGCTGGAACGACTACTTCTTCCAGACGCACCTGGCCGACGAGATCGAGGGCCTCGGCTACGACTTCTACGCCCTCGACCTGCGCCGCTACGGCCGGTCCCTGCGCCCGAAGCAGCTCGCCGGCTACATCGCGGACCTGACCCACTACTTCGTCGAACTCGACCTCGCCGTCGCGCAGCTCCGCGCCGAGGGTCACGACCGGATCGTGTTCATGGGGCATTCGACGGGGGGACTGGTCGGCAGCCTGTACGCCAGCGAGCGGCCCCGCACCTTCGCCGCCGTGATGCTCAACGCGCCCTGGCTCGAGCTGCAGGGCAATTCCATCCTCCGGCCGACGACGCAGTCTGTGTTCAGCGCCGTCCGCGCGGTGGCCCCGACGACCGCGCTGCCCGCCGTCGACGTCGGCCATTACCGGCGCTCGATCCGGGCCGATCAGGACGGAGAGTGGGTGTTCAACCACAATCTCAAGGGCGACCCTGCGTTCCTCCTGCGCATCGGCTGGCTCGCGGCCATCATGGAGGGTCACGCGAAGGTGGCCGACGGCCTTGATGTCGACTGCCCCGTCCTCGTGGCGATCCCGGAGCGCAGCGAGTTCCGGCGCAAGTGGGACGAGGTGCTGAAGACCGTGGACACGGTGCTCGACGTCGACAGGATCGCCGAGCGCGCCCACGGCCTCGGCCACCTGGTGATGATCGCCCGGTTTCCCGGCGCGCTGCACGACCTCACGCTGTCCGCACCGGAGGTCCGGGCGCGGGTGTTCGAGGAGTACGCGCGCTTCCTGCGCTGTTACGCCAGGCGCCCGGACCTACAGCCAGCCGAGGGCCCGCGCCCTGACGACGGCGTCGGCGGCGTTTGACGCGTCGAGCTTGCGGTAGAGCCTGCTGATCTGGGTCTTCACCGTGTTGATCGACACCACCTCCTGACGGGCGATGGTCACTCGGGGCGTGCCCGCGGCGAGATGCTTCCAAAATGACAACCTCGCGTTCGGTCAGCCCGGTTGCGCTCGATGCGAGGAGCGAACGACCGAACGGATACACCGAGGCGCGCACGTGGGAGCTCCACGCCTCCTCGACGGCGGCGGTTCGAGGGTGCTGTCGGCAGAGTGTGCAGAGCGCGCACGACATCGGGATCGATGGTCCTCAGAGCGGAGAGATTGTCGTCGATCGTGTCCAGCAGCGCGGTGAAGACCGTACTGGCCTCTACCCGCTGCCCCATTCCGGGTCGAACTCGCCGATCGATGGGACTGCGGCGAACACCCCGCTGCCCCTGACGTCGGTCGAGACGCAGGCGGGCGTCGACGCGATTCACGCGAAGCTCAATGCCTTCAACCGCTCCGGCACCAACTTCACGAACTGGCAAGCGGCGTTCGACACCGTTCGCACGAGCGGCGAGTCCTTCGACGCGCTGGCACTCGTGACCGACGGCAACCCGACGAGAATCAGCCACCCCGCTGTCCTTCAGGACACGGCCGACAACCCCGTGAACCAGGCCATCGTCGACGGCGGCGTCACCGCGGCGAACCAGCTCAAGGGCGCGGGCACCCGCATCATCGGCGTCGCTATCACCGACAACCTCGATGACGATGCGTATGCCGCCATGCTCCGGCAGATCCCCCAGGTCTCCGGGCCGACCGCGGGCAGCGACTACCAGCTTGGCGGGATCGCGAGCCTGAAGCAGACGCTGCTCGACGTCGTCAACAAGAACTGCGCGACCATCGATCTGGACAAGGTGGGCACCCTGTCCGCCGACGGCAACGAGATCAGCTACAGCTTCACCGTCGAGAACACGGGCATCGTCCCGATCACCGACGTCCGGCTGACCGATCCGCTGCCCGGCCTCTCCAAGATCGAGTGGGGAGAGTGGCCCGACCCGGCGAAGGAGGGTGAGCTTCAGCCGAACGACAAGGTGACGGCAACCGCGACCTACACGGTGACCGAGGCCGATCGCGAGAGCGGCAATGTGCACAACGAGGCGACCGTGGACGGGCTTCCTCCGACGGGAACGACCCGTGTGACGGATCGGGATCCGGAAGACACGGAGATCACCGAGCCGGAGCCGGATACCCCGCCGACGACGAACGCCGGAACGACGACGGGCCCCCAGGGTCTGCCGCAGTCCTGGGAGCCGACCCCGGAAGCGGGAACGGCCGACATCGACTGGGACACGCTGACGCTGCTCGACGAGAACGGCGAGCCGACCCCGTCGGTCGTGGTTCCCGGCCAGGGCACCTACACCGTCGACGGCAAGGAGATCGTCTTCACCCCGCTGCCGGAGTTCGTCGGGACGGCGACCCCCGTGGACTACCGCATCTCGGACGAGGCGGGCCTGCACGCGGAGAACACCTACACCCCCACGCTGACCGCAGTGGTCCCCGAGGCGAAGGACGACGCCTCGACGGGCCGCGTCAACACTCCGCAGTCGGTTGATCCGCTGCTGAACGACACCCCCGGCGACCCGGGTGTGCCGCTCGCCCCGGAGACGCTGACGCTGCTCGACGGCGAGGGCAACCCGGTTGCGACCCTCACGGTTCCCGAGGGCGTCTACACCATCGACTCCTCCAACCCGGAGAAGCCGCTGATCGTGTTCACGCCGAACCACGGTTTCGTCGGCACGCCGACCCCGGTGACCTACCGCATCGCGGACGTCAACGGGACGACGGCGGAGGCCGTCTACCAGCCCGTGGTCGTCGGACCCGAGAAGTCCAAGGACCTGATCGTGGAGCTGGTCTGCGAGACGCCGGCCGTGTTCGACATGGTCACGGAGGTCGACGGTCTCGATCCGGCCTCGGTGCGCCTGGTCGACGCGAACGGCGCGTTCGTGACCGAGCTGCTCGTCGAGGGCAAGGGCACCTGGACGGTGGACTCGGAGACCGGCAAGGTCACCTTCACCCCGAGTGTCTGCTTCACCGACGATCTGCCGCCGGTCAAGTGGGTCGGCGAGCTTGAGGACGGCACTCCCGTCACGGGCACGCTCGAGGCGATCTACA
>DAONOU010000163.1:0-1624 GCA_035409265.1 Arachnia sp.
CGGCGGGACGCGCGGCGGCTCGCCGGGCATCTTCGGGTAGTCGGGCGGGAAGTTCAGCTCCCCGAGGCCGCGCTCGAGGTCGGCCTCCCACAGCCTCAGCGCGCCCGCGACGTCGCCGGCGTGGTCGTCGATGTCCGCCCAGGGGCAGGCGCGCCTCGCGAGGAGCGCGGGCACGGTGTGGACCGTGAACTCGCGCGGGTCGACGTCCGGTAACTCCTCCCACGAGACCGGCGTCGACACCGGCGCCCACGGCAGCGGGCGCGGCGAGTAGGCGGCGGCGATGGTGCGGTCGCGATTGGCCTGGTTGAAGTCGACGAAGACGCGGGCCCCGCGCTCCTCCTTCCACCACGACGTCGTGACCAGGTCGGGCAACCGGCGCTCCAGCTCGCGCGCGACGCCGATGACGCCGTGGCGCACGTCCTGGAACTCGTGCGTCGGCGCGATGCGCGCGTAGACGTGGATGCCCCGGTTGCCGGAGGTCTTGGCATACGCCGTCAGGCCGACCCCGGCCATCACCTCGCGGAGCGCGAGGGCGGCCTCCACCGCGTCGCGGAAGTCGCGGCCGGGCTGCGGGTCGAGGTCGATGCGGAACTCGTCCGGGTTGTCGAGGTTCGACGTCCGCACCGGCCACGGGTGGAACGTGATGGTGCCCATCTGGGCGGCCCAGGCGAGCGCGGCGGGCTCGTCGAACACGAGCTGGTCGTGGCGTCGCCGCGACGGGTACGTGCAGGTGACGGTGCGGAGGAACGACGGCGCGCCCCGCGGCGGCCGCTTGGAGAAGAACTCCTCGCCGTCGACGCCGTCGGGGAACCGCTGCAGGGTCATCGGCCGATCCCCGTTGAGGCGCAGGAAAGGCTCCGACACGGCGATCAGGTAGTCCGCCAGGCCGCGCTTGGTGACCGCCCCGCCGGGCGCGTCGGGCCAGAGCACCTTGTCGGGGCTACTGAGCTTCACCGTGCGCGGCTCGGGCCCGGGCAGTTCGAGGAGTACGTCGACCATTGCCCAACGGTAACGGCCCGCCGCACAGACGACCAGACCCGGGATTCGACGCTAGCGGGCGTCCAAGGTGGGGGGTTCGGTACCAAGCTTGGTACCAGACCTGCCACCTAGCGTCCGCGTCAGAACTCCGTCGGCCCGGAGATCACCGGCAGGCGTAGCGCAGGGAGTCGAGCAGCCAGCCCCAGCGGTCGCGGTGGACGCAGAGCGCCACCACCCGGGCGCGCCCGCCGGAGAGCGCATCGTCGCCGCGCGTGGTCAGCAGGACGGCGCCTACCAGTCCGAAGGGCAACGCCAGCAGTTCGCTGCCGAAGGGCGGCGCCACCGAGCCGCTCAGCACGTCCGAGAGCATGCCGAGACCCCAGACCGCCGTCACGGCCCACCGCGCGCCCGAGGTACCGAGTCCACCGGCGCCCGTGCCGGCCGAGGTCAGATCCGCCACGTCACCACCACCCTGGTTCCGCTTCCGGGGCGTGACTCCACGACGGCGGCGCCGCCGGGTAGGGCCTGCATCCGCTCGAGGATGCTGCCGCGGATGCCGAGGCGCTGCTCGTCGATTCGATCAGTGTCGAACCCCGGCCCCCGGTCCTCGACGGACACCTCGACCAGGCCGGGCGAGGTCACGACG
>DAONOU010000163.1:1724-6174 GCA_035409265.1 Arachnia sp.
CCCCGGCCCCCGGTCCTCGACGGACACCTCGACCAGGCCGGGCGAGGTCACGACGTCGGCGTCGAACCTCCTCGACACGCCCACGAGCCAGTCGGCGGCGAGGTCGGTGGGCAGGGGACTCGGGGTTCTGGTCGACGACGGGGCGGTGGAAGAGCCTCAAGGCGGTGCCCGCGCCGCCCCGCAACGCCTCCGGCGGGGCGCCCCGGAACTGCGCCGCCGCCGCCAGCACCGAGAGCACCTCGTCGTGGATCAGCCTGGCCACCTGCTCCTTGCCCCGCGCAGACGCCTCCGCGCGGGCGCGTGCCGCCTCCGCCGCGAGGGCGCGTGCCTCGGCCTCGCGGAGCCGGTTCAGCCGGCCCCGGATGCCGGAGAAGATCGCGATGTAGATCACATTCGCCGCGTGGATCGGGGTGTCGACGAGCACGGCACCATCGCGGGGCGATCGCCGCTGCTGAACGCGAGGACGGGAACGTCGAGTCGGTCGAGCCGGCGCATGTTCTGCGTCGGCGTCGAGCCGTCGGCCAACACCAGGTCCAGGAGGACGAGGTCGAGGCGTGTCGTCTGTTCGAACAGCCGCGGGACCGTCTCGACCGCGGCCACGACCTGCAGGTCGGAATGGGCGCGCAGGATGCCCATCGTCCCGAGGAGCACCGTGGGGTGGTCGTCGACGATCCCGATCCTCGCCCGCTTGCGGAGCGGCGCCTGCTGACCGGTCGTCGTCACGGCGCCATCATAGGACGCCGAGGATCAGCTCGACTCACGCCGAAGATAGACGTCAACGAGATCGCTGGTCCACGTCGGAATGCCCATCCCGAAGAAGTCCCTGTCCTCAGTCCAGATGGGACAATGCTGCTCGACGCGCTTGCCGAGCACCGCTCGAATCAGGATGTTCGCATCCAGAACGATCCGGCGGCGCTTCATGACGCCGACGTGACCGCTCGCGCTTCCTCACGGGCCGCTCGCCGAGCCGCGTCGAACTCTGCAACCAACTCGTCCTCGCCGACTCCGCTCTGCTCCATGAGCGCCTGCAGCTTTCCCGCAGCCGCCTGGTAGGCGGCGATGGCCTCTGCGCGATCGTCCCGCGCAGGAACGAAGACACCGACGCGGCGCCCGTGCCGCGTCACGGTCACCGGCTCGTCGCCGTCGATGTACTCAGCGAGGTCCCGCCTGAACTCCCGCACCCCGACCGTCACGCTCATCTCAATCACCACCAATGTGCCATCTGTGTGTACACATCTTATCAGACCCTCCGACCTACTGACTGATGAGTGCGGCGTGATGGGCGGGTATGCGCGGTAGGCAGGCCTCAGCGGAGCCAGACCGTCGTCTCGCCGGGGAGTTCGCCGTCGGTCAGCGGGGCGCTGGACAGCAGCACGTCGCCGGCCGGGAGGGCGACGGGATCGGCGCCGAAGTTCATCACCGCGCGCCAGCCGTTCGGCCGCTCGACGCCCAGCACCGACTCCGACACCTCGAACCACTCCAGCGACTCCGCGCACTCCAGCTCGTGGCGCAGCGCGAGCGCCCTGCGGTACAGGCTCAGGGTCGACGACGGGTCGGCCGCCTCCGTCTCGACGGCGTACGCGCCGAACCACTCCGGCTGCGGCAGGTGCGCGCCATTCGCGCCGAAGCCGAAGGACGCGCCGTCGGCGGTCCAGGGCAGGGGGACGCGGCAGCCGTCGCGGCCGACCTCGGCGCCCTCGCTGCGGAAGAAGGCCGGATCCTGGCGCTCCGCGGCCGGGATCCGGCCGACCTCCTGGAGGCCCAGCTCCTCGCCCTGGTACAGGTACGCCGACCCGGGCAGGGCGAGCATGAACAGCGTCGCGGCCCGCGCCCGGCTCAGCCCCTTGGCCTGATCGACGTCGGCCGGGTCGCCGCCGTCCAGCAGCCACCGCTTGCCGTCGTTGCCGCCGAGCGTCGCGCCGCCGCCGGGCGCGGCCGTCGAGATGCCCTCGCCCTCGAGGCCGTAGCGCGTGGCGTGGCGGACGACGTCGTGGTTGGAGAAGACCCACGTCGTCGAGCCGCCGATCTCGGCGGCGGCCCTCAGGTTGCGGTCGATGATCTCGTGGAAGTGCCCGGCGTCGAAGCGCGCGCGCAGCAGGTCGAAGTTGAACGTCTGGCCGAGGCCGTCGGGCGAGGAGTAGCGCGCCTGGCGGTGCGGGGCGACCCACGCCTCGGCGACGGCGGTGCGCGGCGGGTCGTACTCGTTGAAGACGGCGCGCCACTCGGCGTAGACGTCCTGCACCTCGTCGCGGTCCCACAGCGGGTGCTGGCCGTCCTCGAACAGCTCCGCGCCCTCGAGGATCCTTCGATAGGCGTCGAAGGCCGGGTCCAGGTTCTTCTTCAGGCCGTGTGCGACGTCGACGCGGAACCCGTCCACGCCCCGGTCGCTCCAGAACCGCAGCGTCTTCAGGAAGTCCTCGTGGACCTCGGGGTGGTCCCAGTTGAAGTCGGGCTGCTCCTTCGCGAACAGGTGCAGGTACCACTGGCCGGGCGCGCCGTCGGGCTCGACGACCCGCTCCCACGCGCCGCCGCCGAAGATCGACGGCCAGTTGTTCGGGGGCAGCTCGCCGTCCGCGCCCTTGCCGTCGCGGAAGATGTAGCGCTCGCGCTCGGGTGAGCCCTTCCCCGCCGCGAGCGCGGCCCGGAACCACTCGTGGCGGTCGGAGGAGTGGTTCGGGACGATGTCGACGACCACCTTGATGTGGGCCGCGTGCAGCGCGGCGACCATCTCGTCGAAGTCCTCCAGCGTGCCGATCTTCGGGTCGACGTCGCGGTAGTCGTCGACGTCGTACCCGCCGTCGGCCAGCGCCGACGGGTAGAACGGGCTCAGCCACACCGCGTCGACCCCGAGCTCCTTCAGGTAGGGGACCTTGGCCGTGATGCCCAGGAGGTCGCCGATCCCGTCGCCGTTGGCGTCGGCGAAGCTGCGCGGGTAGATCTGGTAGACGACGGCCTGGCGCCACCAATCGGGGGCGGAGAAGACATCGTGAGCGGAGAGCGTCATGAGGCGCGCCGGTCCTTCCTGGACGTTGTGGGCGACAGCGAAAGCGCTGGTCGGAGAGACTGCGGGCACTAGTTTCGACGATTGGATCAACTAGCGCGAGTTCAGCCTAACAGCACCCGCCCCGGCGCCGACAGGCCCGCCGCCCGGAGGGCCTAAGCGGGACCGGCGGCGGCGCGGGAGTCCAGCCAGACCGCGGCGTCCGGGGGCAGCACACCCGACTCCCGCGGCCCGCTGGAGATGAGCACCGCGGCCTCGTCGATCTCGACGGGGACCTCCCCCATGTTGGCCACCACCTCGACGTCGCCGCGGACGAACCGGAGCACCGCCCCGCCGTCGTCGCTCCACGCGAAGTCCTCGGACCCGCCCAGGCCGCGAGCGCGGCGCAGCGCGAGGGCGGAGCGGAAGAGCTCGAGGGTGGACGCCGGGTCGCCGGTCTGCGCCGCGATGCTCGCCGTCGCCCATTCGGTGGGCTGGGGCAGCCACGGCGCGGCGTCCGAGAACCCGAATGCCGGCTCGGCTGCGTCCCACGGGAGCGGCACGCGGCAGCCGGCCCGGCCGCGCGAGGCGCCGTCGGACCGCCCGAACACGGGATCGGTGGCCAGCGCCCAGTCGGGGAGGTCGAGGACCTCGGGGAGGCCGAGCTCGTCGCCCTGGTAGACGCAGGGCGAGCCGGGAAGGCCGAACTGCACCAAGGCCATCGCGCGGGCGCGGCTCAGGCCGACGTCGTCGGCCGCCGGGCCCAACGCCGCGCGGGCGCCGTCGGCGTGGTCGAAGGTCTTGTTGCCCGCCCTGGTGTCGGCCTGGGCGAAGCGGGTCGCCACCCGGGTCTCGTCGTGGCTGCCGAGCGCCCAGGTCGGCATCGCCCCGACGGCGACGTGCGCGGCCAGCGCGTCGGAGACGGCCGCGCGCACCCGCGGCGCGTCCCACCCGGCGTAGAGGAAGTCGAAGTTGAAGGCGCAGTGCGCCTCGTCGGGGCGCAGGTAGGCCGCCAGCCGCTCGGGCGACGAGACCACGGCCTCGACGACCAGCATCCGCGGCGGCGAGAACTCGTCGGCCGCCGCGCGCCACCGCCGCAGCACGTCGTGGATGCCGGGGTGGTCCCAGTGCGGGGAGTCGGTCCAGCCGCGCGAGTCGAACCCGTCGGCGGGGTCGTAGCCGGCGTCGGGGAGGCCGTCGGCCTTCCACATCGCGGGCACGGCGTCGATCCGCATCCCGTCGATGCCGCGGCCGTACCAGAACCGCAGGACCTCGAGCATGTCGTCCTGGACGAGCGGGCTCGCCCAGTTCAGGTCCGGCTGCTCCGGGGAGAAGGTGTGGAGGTACCAGTCGCCGGGCGTGCCGTCGGCGGCGGCCGTGCGGGTCCAGGCCGAGCTCCCGAAGGCGCAGACCCAGTTGTTCGGCGGCAGCTCGCCGGAGTCCCCCGTTACCTTCTAGGTAGCCCCGATG
>DAONOU010000164.1:0-6052 GCA_035409265.1 Arachnia sp.
AGATGGACGAGGTCGAGAGCCGCGGCGCACTCCAGCTCGGCGCCTACGAGGGCCTGGACAACCTCACGTTCGTCGTGAACTGCAACCTGCAGCGCCTGGACGGGCCGGTGCGCGGCAACGGCAAGATCATGCAGGAGCTGGAGAGCTTCTTCCGCGGCGCGGGCTGGAACGTGATCAAGGTCGTGTGGGGTCGCGGCTGGGATCCGCTGCTCGCCGCCGACCGGGACGGCGCCCTGCTCAACCTGATGAACTCCACCACGGACGGCGACTACCAGACCTTCAAGGCCAACGACGGCGCCTACGTCCGCAACTTCTTCTTCGGCCGCGACCCGCGCACCGCCGCCATGGTCAAGGACTGGAGCGACGACGAGATCTGGCGCCTCACCCGCGGCGGCCACGACTTCACGAAGGTCTACTCGGCCTACAAGGCCGCCATGGAGTTCACCGGCGCGCCGACCGTCATCCTCGCGCACACCATCAAGGGCTACTTCCTGGGTAAGCACTTCGCCGGCCGCAACGCGACGCACCAGATGAAGAAGCTGGCGCTCGACGATCTCAAGGGCTTCCGCGACCGCGTCGACGTGCCGGTCACCGACGAGCAGCTCGAGGCCAACCCCTACCAGCCGCCGTACATCCACCCCGGCCAGGACGACCCGCGGATCACGTACCTGCAGGAGCGCCGTCGCGAGCTGGGCGGCTACCTGCCCGAGCGCCGCGGCGACCGGAAGTTCATCTCACTGCCGCCGGAGAAGACCTACGACTCGATGCGCAAGGGCTCCGGAAACCAGCAGATCGCCACCACCATGGCGTTCGTGCGCCTGCTGAAGGACCTCATGCGGGACAAGGAGTTCGCGCCGCGCGTGGTCCCGATCATCCCCGACGAGGCCCGCACGTTCGGCATGGACGCGTTCTTCCCGACGATCAAGATCTACAACCCGCACGGGCAGAACTACACGCCCGTCGACAACGAGCTGTTCCTCAGCTACCGCGAGTCGAAGCAGGGCCAGATCCTGCACACGGGCATCAACGAGGGCGGCTCGGTCGCGGCCTTCAGCGCCGTCGGCTCCTCGTACGCCACGCACGGCGAGCCCATGGTCCCGATCTACGTCTTCTACTCGATGTTCGGCTTCCAGCGCACCGCCGACGGCATCTGGGCCGCGGCCGACCAGCTGGCGCGCGGCTTCATGATCGGCGCAACCGCCGGCCGCACCACGCTGACGGGCGAGGGCCTGCAGCACATGGACGGCCACTCGCCGATCCTCGCGTCGACCAACACCGCCGTCGTCAGCTACGACCCGGCCTACGGCTACGAGATCGCGCACATCGTCAAGGACGGCCTGCGCCGCATGTACGGCGAGAACGCCGAGGACCTGATCTACTACCTCACGGTCTACAACGAGCCGATCGTCCAGCCGGCCGAGCCCGAGGGCGTCGAGGTCGAGGGCATCCTCCGCGGCATGTACCTGGTCAAGCCCGGCAGCTTCGACGGCGTGGGCCAGGACGCTCGCCGCGCGCAGATCCTCGCCTCCGGCGTCGGCGTTCCGTGGGCCATCGAGGCGCAGCAGCTGCTGAAGGACGACTACGGCATTGTCGCCGACGTGTGGAGCGTCACCTCGTGGGGCGAGCTGCGCCGCGAGGGCCTCGAGCTCGAGAAGAAGCGCTTCCACGACCCGTTCGGCGCGCACGAGCCCACCTGGGTGGAGAAGAAGCTCGCGGGCGCTCCCGGCCCGGTCGTCGCGGTGTCCGACTACATGAAGGCGGTCCCGGACCAGATCCGCGAGTGGGTGCCCGGCGACTACACCGTGCTCGGCGCGGACGGCTTCGGCTTCTCCGACACGCGCGCGGCGGCCCGTCGCTACTTCAACATCGACGGCCCGTCCGTCGCGGTCGCTGTCCTCCAGCAGCTCGCCCGTGCGGGCGAGGTTCCGCAGGAGTGGGCCACGGAGGCGGCCGCGAAGTACCGGCTCGACGACGTGACCGCCGGCAGCAGCGGCAACGCGGGCGGCGATTCCTGATCGCCCGATGAACGAGGCCGCGCGGCCCCCGGCGAGGAATCGCCGGGGGCCGCGTTGCCGTCCACCGCGGGGCCGCCGCTGACAGCCGGGGCTCGATCTGGCAGGCTTGGGGCGTGGACAACGCAGAAGGCAAGGATCACGCGGTTTCCGGAGCGGACCTGCTCGGGTTCGAGATGGGGATGCTGGTCCAGGAGGTGGGCTGGGACGAGGACGTCGACGCGGACCTGCGCGACGACATCATGGACACCATCGACGCGGAGATGGTCGAGGAACCGCTGGAGGCGGTCGACGCGGTCGTGTTGTGGTGGAGGGAAGAGGACGGCGACGTCGCCGACGGCCTCGTGGACGCGTCGACCGACCTGGCGCCGACCGGGCAGATCTGGCTGCTGACCCCAAAGGTGGGGCGCCCCGGGTTCATCGAGCCCGCGTCGATCTCCGAGGGAGTGACCGTCGCGGGGCTCTCGCTCGCCAATACTGTCAACGTGGCCGCCGACTGGCAGGCCACCCGTGTCGTTCGACCGAAGGGGAACCGCCGATGACCGTCCGAATCGGAGTCATGACGTCCGGCGGCGACGCCCAGGGCATGAACGCGGCGGTGCGCGCCATCGTCCGCGCCGGCATCCACGAGGGAGCGGAGGCGTACGCCATCCGCGAGGGCTGGCACGGTGCCATCTCCGGCGGGGACTACATCACGCACATGAGCTGGAGCGACGTCTCTGGCATCCTGAACAAGGGCGGCACCGTCATCGGCACCGCGCGCTCCGCCGAGTTCCGCACGCCCGAGGGGCGCAAGCGGGCGGTGGCGAACCTGATCGAGCGCGGCATCGACCGGCTGATCGTGATCGGCGGCGACGGGTCGCTGTCGGGCTCGCGCGCGCTCAGCCTCGAGTGGGCGCAATTCGTGGGTGAGCTGCGCGACGAGGGCGTCATCACCGCCGAGCAGGCGGAGGCCCACCCGCGGCTGAACATCGTCGGCATGGTCGGCTCGATCGATAACGACATGGTCGGCACGGACATGACGATCGGCACGGATTCTGCGATGCATCGCATCACGGAGGCCATCGACGCGATCAGCTCGACCGCCGAGTCCCACCGGCGCACGTTCATCGTCGAGGTCATGGGCCGCAACTGCGGCTACCTGGCGCTGATGACCGCCATCGCGGGCGGCGCCGACTACACTTTCCTGCCCGAGTCCCCGCCGCGCGACGGCTGGGAGGACCGCATGGCAGACATCCTTGCCCGCGGCCGGGCAGCGGGCCGCCGCGACTCCATCCTCATCGTCGCCGAGGGCGCGAAGGACCGCGCCGGAGAGCCGATCACGGCCCAGCGGATCCAGGACGTGCTGCGCGAGCGCACCGGAGAGGACGCGCGGATCACCATCCTGGGCCACGTGCAGCGCGGCGGCACGCCGTCGGCCTACGACCGCTGGATGGCGACGGCGTGCGGCGTCGAGGCCGTGCGCCAGGTCCTGATGGCCTCCGAGGACACCGAGCC
This sequence comes from Arachnia sp., assembly GCA_035409265.1. GTDB lineage: Bacteria > Actinomycetota > Actinomycetes > Propionibacteriales > Propionibacteriaceae > Arachnia. The sequence continues at coordinate 3,510 of DAONOU010000164.1, forward strand.
GGTGCTGGTCGGCATGCGCCGCGACGGCGTCGCGACCACCGGGCTGCTGCAGGCCGTGGTCGACACGCGCGGGATCGCGGAACTCATCGCGAGCGGCGACTACCAGGCCGCCGTCGAGGCGCGCGGGCGCGGCTTCATGGGCATGATCGAGGTCTACCGGATCCTCAACGGCGCCAGCCCCTCGGCGCGTCCGCCGGAGGGCGCGAAGCGGATCGCCATCATGCACGCGGGCGCGCTCGCCCCGGGCATGAACCCGCTCGCGCGCGTCGCGGTGCGCTCCGGGCTCGACCGCGGCCACAAGATGTTCGCCGTGATCGGCGGGGTTCCGGGGCTCGTCTCGGGGGATCTGCGCGAGGTCGGCTGGGCCGACGTCGAGGGCCTCGCCCACGCGGGCGGCGCCGCCTTCGGCACCCGCCGCTACGTGCCGACCGAGATGGAGCTCTACAAGATCGCCCGCACGCTCGAGGACCACAGGATCGACGCGCTGCTCGTCATGGGCGGCTACCACGCCTACGCGACGGTGGACCTCATGGAGCGCGAACGCCGCCGCTACCCGGGGTTCAACATCCCGCTCGCGGTGCTTCCTGCGAGCATCGACAACAACCTGCCCGGCTGGCCGATGGCGGTCGGCTCGGACACGGCGCTCAACACCGTCGTGCGCTCGATCGACATGGTGCGCATGTCGGCCTCCGCGAGCAAGCGCGCCTTCGTCGTCGAGACGATGGGCCGCGGCTGCGGGTTCCTCCCGCTCGTCGGCGGCCTCGCGGCCGGCGCGGAGAAGGCGTACACGCCGGAGACCGGGATCACGCTCGACGAGCTGACCCGCGACGTCGAGGCCCTCGTCGACGCGTTCGAGTCCGGACGCTCGTTCTACCTCACCGTGATGGGGGAGGAGACCAGCGAGTTCTACACCAGCGACGTCCTCGCCAAGCTGTTCGAGGCGGAGGGCAAGGGCATGTACTCGGTGCGGCAGGCGATCATCGGCCACGTCCAGCAGGGCGGCATCCCGTCGCCCTTCGACCGCGTCAACGCCACCCGCCTGGCCTACTCGGCCATCGTCAACCTCGACGCCCAGCTGGCGGCGGGCGAGTCGGACTACGTCGCGGCGTCCAGCGAGTCCCCCACCCTGATGGCGCCGATGCGGTTCGTGCTCGAGGACATGGACTGGGAGAAGCAGCGCCCCAAGCACCAGTGGTGGCGGACGTTGCGCCCGGTCTTCGACCAGCTCAGCCGCCGCCCCGGTCAGGAATAGCCGCGCGCTATCGGGCGGCGCAGCGTTCGACCTCGACGTCGAAACTGGCTGCCGACGAGCAGAGCATGAGCTCCAGCTCCTCCTCGGTCGAGGACGAGCCGGGAAGCGTCGTCGGGACCGTCGCCCGGAACACGAGGGTGTGATCGTCGTCGGCGCGCCGGATCACCGTGAAGGTGACGGTGTTGGCGACCTTGTCGCTGGTTCGCTCGCCCGTGAATGAGCAGGTGGCGGCCTGGTCGTCGTCGGCGACGGCGACGGTGGCGGTGGCGGGAGCGGTGTTCTTGACGTCGGTGTAGGAGCCGGTGAGGTCGGCGACCAGCGCCGAGCAGGCGTCGTCGAGCGACCCGGCGACGGACGTCAGCGTGACCGCCTGCACCCGCGCGTCGGTCGCGTCCTCGCGGAGCCGCACCAGCCGCCTCTTGTCCTGCACCTCCTCGTCCTCCTGGACGGACCAGCCCTCGTAGACCGCGAGGGTGGCGTCGTTGATCTGGAGCAGCTCCTTCGTGACCGGCCCTGTTGCGGTCGGGGACGGCGACGGAGACGCTGAGGGGCTGGGGCTGGGGCTGGGCGACGGAGTCGGGGAGGGGACCGCGGGGGTCGGGCGTCCGCCGAGGACCAGGTACGCGACGGCGATGGTCGCCGCGATCAGGAGTGCGAGCCCGCCCAGCAGGAGGGCCGCGGTGCGCGTCCTCGCGGGTCCTGCGGGGTCCTCTGCGGGAATCCCGCGCCTCGGACCGGCGACGGGGGCCGCCTCGTCGACGATCCCGCGCCGGGGACGGTCGGAGGAGGGGAGGGCGGGCGTGGGGGCGAGGTCAGGCTCGTCGGGTGGCGCGGAGCGCCTGCCAACCGTCTGACTCACCGTTACCTCCCTCTCGTGAACCTCACGAAGACCCTACGCGACGAGCCCCAGCCCGAGCGAATGGTGGCGGCGCGGGCACCCGTCGGCGCGAGGACCGGCGGGCAGCGCCGTCGGCGATCAACCAAAGTAGACGGCGCAGAAGAAGCTCGCGCTCAGCCAACTGCCCAAGGTGAAGTGCGGGGTCGACCTCGCCAAGAAGTGCGGCTCCAGCTGCCTCGGCTGGGCGTCGCCCGGCTACTGGGGGAGCGGCGCCCCGAAGAAGGCGACCGTCCAGATCTCGAAACGGGCGAGCGGCCGCTCCGATAGGCAGGTGCTGCAGGTGATGCTGCACGAGTTCTCCCACGTGAAGTATGTGACGGCGTCGTCGAAGAAGCGGAAGGCCGCGCGGAAGGTGCTGGGGGTCAAATCGGACAAGGCCATGCTCGGCGGGGG
>DAONOU010000165.1:0-6048 GCA_035409265.1 Arachnia sp.
ACCAGACTCAGCCGATCTCCAGCCCAGTAGCGCCATTCATCAGCACTTCCCTAGCGGCTGTCCGCCGCGCCGGTTGCGGGTTTCTGGCGGAGGCGTTTGCTCGGCTCAGCTCCAAGACGGCCAGGTGTTCCTGCTCGACCCCAGGTTGAGCGTGGATTCGCTGACCCGTCTGTCCACGGGTACCGGTTCTTGTGAACCGCGTCACCAAAGGCCGATCTTCTTTTGCGGACTTGTCCTGGGGGAGCCCGACGCGAATCCGCCCGACGGCGCGGGTTCGGCCCGCAGTTGCGGTACCGGAGTGGGTAAACGAGCTTGTCAGAGCCGAAATGGACCGTAAAATGCAGTCTGGCGGGCCGGAAAGGCGGCCCTCAGGACACAAGGAGTATTCATGCGGCTTTCCACGCGCAACCAGTTCCCCGGCACGGTCATCTCCATCACGAAGGGCGAGGCGATGGCGGTCGTGAAGGTCGCCGTCGACGGCACGGACCTCGTCGTCACCGCCGCGGTCACCCGCGACGCCGTCGAGGACCTCGGTCTCGAGGTGGGCTCGGCCACCTACGCGCTGGTCAAGTCGACCGAGGTGCAACTCGCCGTCGACTGAGCGCCGGACGGAGCCAGGGCCGGGGCCTACTGGATGAGCAGCTGCTGCGTGACGATGTCGGCGTAGAGCGTCAGCCCGCCGGCGTCGGCCACGTGCAGCACCTCACCCAAAGTCCCGGCCTGCGGGGCGAACTCGGCCAGCAGGTTGGGCTCGTCCAGCACCCGGGCGGGGTTGAAGTGCACCCCTGGTCTCCCGTCGAAGGCAGCCACGTAGAAGATGTCGGACTCGACCAGCTCCTGGAAGAAGTGGCTGCCGTAGCTCAGCTCGGGCCGGAACTCGCCGGCGCTGTAGGTGTGCTCGCACAGCACGGCGAAGTGGTTCAGGTCGACGAAGTGCGCGGGCACGCCCAGCGACGCCGTCGTCGTTCCCCAGCGGCCAGGACCCATCAGCAGCGCGGCCCTGCCGTCGAGCCGTCGGTTCACCGTCCCGATCAGCCGGGCCACCTCGTAGCGCGCCTGCTCGCCCAGGCGGAGGTAGGCGTCGGGGCGCACCGCGACGACGAGGTCCAGCGGGAGCTGCGCGTTGCCGCCCATGAACGAGCCGCCGGTGGCCATCAGGCTGCGCGCGGCGTCAAAGTCGGGCATCCGCACGGATCGGCCGACGCCGCGGGTCTGCAGCGGGCGGCACTGCACCAGGTTCAGCGTCGGCTGGCCGGAACGGTCGAAGTTGACCGTGAACTCCGTGTCGACGGGGTGGGCGTAGCCCTGCGCGAGGCACTGGAGCATCTCGGCCATGAGGTTCGGTAGGTCCCCGCTCAGGAGGCCGGCGAAGTCCACGACCTCCATCGGCGTCTTCGGCCGCGGCCGCCTCAGCTCGCGCAGCCGACGCTCCGCCGCGGCGTCGCGGCTGGCCAGCAGCGACCAGTCCAGCCGCGCGGCGGCCTCCCGCACCGCCGCCATGGGGAGGGGGTGGATGGTGTCGCCGGCGAGGTCCAGCACGTCGACCCTGCGCTGCGAGTACCTGCCCGCCTCCTCCTCACCGCCGGGTGAGGCCAGCGGGTCGGCGAGCGCGACGATGCGGGCGAAGTCGCCGCCCTTCCTGTCGACGGCGCGGGTGCCGAGACCGACGACCATGCGCGCCATGCCCCTGTCGGGGAGGTCGGAGTCCCAGACGTACAGGCTGGAGCTGTTCGCCACGCCGGCCACGGGTGGGAAGAACAGCTCGCCGAACAGGTCGCCCGAGACGCGCTGCACCAGCACCGCCATCTGCTCGTCGTGCTCGCCGAGCCCGCGGTCGGCGCGGTACCGGAGCGCGTCGACGCCGACCGCCGACGCGTAGACGGCGCGGATGGCGTCCTCGAAGGCCGCGAGCCGCGTATCCGGATCGCCCTGGTTGGCGAGGAAGACGCTCTCGTACTTGCCCGCGAACGCGTTGCCGTAGTCGTCCTCCAGGAGCGAGCTGGAGCGCACGATGATGGGGGAGGAGCCGAAGTACTCCAGGAGTTGGAGGAACTCCTCGCGGATCCGTTGCGGGAAGCGCCCTCCCGGCATGACGGCGTTCAGCTCGGACGCGGCGTCGAAGTAGCCCTGCCGCTTGTGGTGCGTCCACAGGTCCCACCACCCGTTGGCGATGAGGAAGCTGACGAAGACGTCGGCGCCGACGAAGAAGGAGTCGTGGGGCTCGAGCCGCCCCGCGAAGCGATGCTCGGCGTCGTGCTCGAGCATCGACCGGGCCAGGAGCATGCCCACGGACTTGCCGCCGATCCGGCCGGTGCCGATCATCCTCGACGCGACGGCGAGCAGGTCGGTCAGGCTCATGTGGGTGCGGCAGAGGTCGACGATGCGTCCGTGGGTGCCGACGATCATCTTCAGTAGCGCGTCGCGGGCCTCGGCCTGCTCCTCCGCGCTGCCGGTCAGCGCGCCCCACGCCTCGTCGACGTGCCGCTCCCACGGCTCCGGGCTGTCGATGCGCCGGGCTACGGACGCGAAGAGGCTGGCCGTCACGCCCGAGGACGTGAGCGAGATGGCGTCGCCGCCGCTCAGCAGGTGGGGGAAGAACATCGTCGGCGAGTGGCGTCGCCACACTTTCAGCGGCTGCACGTACAGCTCGTCGTCGATCCTGTGCAGGTCGAGCAGCAGTTGGGTGGTCTCGCGGATGCCCGCCACCGTCGCGAAGGTGTGCTCGTGGCGCAGCAGCGCGAAGTAGGCGATGGTGTCCAGCTCGAAGAGCCGGGGGCAGATGATCTGGAAGAAGTTCATCACCATCAGGTCGGAGTTCCACGCCTGGTGCAGGTCCGTCAACGGGTCGAACACGTAGAACGCGAGCCGACCCACCTCGGCGTGCAGGTCCATCACCTCGACGGTGAAGCTCTCGAAGCCGATCGTCGGGTCGATGACCCGGGACTCGACGCCCGCTTGGTGGTCGAGCCACGGCTCGCGCAGCCCGAAGCGGACGTGGACGATGCGGCGGCCGTCGCGTCGCGCCGCGTCGATGAACGGTTCGACGACCGCGGCGAAGTCGCTGGCGAGGTCGACGTGCCAGACGACGTTGTCGCCGAGGCGCAGCCCGTCGATGGTCTCGTCGAGGCCGGGGATGCCGGTGCTCGGCCTGTCGTCGCTGGTCACGTCCCCACGGTAGTGCCGCGCGGGTCTCGCGTCAGCGTCGTTCCGACGGCGGGGTCACTCCGGGTTGCCGCTGCGGCGCAGCACGTCGCTCAGCCGCTCGGCCGCGGCGAGCACCGCGGGCGCGTGGAGCCGGCCGGGGGAGCGGGTCAGGCGCTCGATGGGGCCGGAGACGGAGACGGCCGCGATGAGCTTGCCCGACGGCGCGAGCACCGGGGCGGACACGGACGCGACGCCGGCCTCGCGCTCGGCGACCGACTGGGACCAGCCCCGTCGGCGCACGGCCTGCAGCGTGGAGAGCGAGAACGAGGCGCCCTCGACGAGCCGCTCCAGCTTCTCGGGCTCCTCCCAGGCGAGCAGCACCTGCGCCGCGGACCCCGCGGTCATGGGCAGCTGCGACCCGACGGGGACGGTGTCGCGCAGGCCGTGCGGGCGCTCGACGGCGGCCACGCAGATGCGCGCGTCGCCCTGGCGGCGGAAGAGCTGCACGGACTCGCCCGTGATGTCGCGGAGGCGGTTCAGGATGGGCCCCGCGGTCGCGAGCAGGGGGTCTTCCCCGGCCGACTCGGCGAGTTCGATCAGCCGCGGGCCGAGCACGAACCGGCCCTGCAGGTCGCGGCCGACGAAGCGGTGGTGCTCGAGCGCGACGGCGAGGCGGTGCGCCGTCGGCCGGGCCAGCCCGGTCGCGGTCACGAGGCCTGCAAGGGTCAGCGGGTTGCGCTCCAATGCGGAGAGCACCGCGGCCGCCTTGTCGAGTACGCCAACGCCAGAAGTTTCGTCCATATGCTGAGACTAACAATCCGAATAGTGGACATGCAACCCTTGGGGGAGCGTAAATATCCTCATACTTGGAAACACATCCGATCTGCATGAGTAAGCGAGGAGCCATGGGCAAGACCCTGAGCGAAAAGGTATGGGACGCGCATGTCGTCCGCTCGGCCGAAGGTGAGCCGGACCTGCTGTACATCGACCTGCATCTCGTGCACGAGGTGACCAGCCCGCAGGCCTTCGAGGGCCTGCGCCTCGCCGGCCGCCCGGTGCGCCGCACGGACCTGACCCTGGCCACCGAGGATCACAACACCCCGACGCTCAACATCCTGGCGCCCATCGCCGACCCGGTCTCGAAGAAGCAGGTCGACACGCTGCGCCAGAACGCGGCCGACTTCGGCGTGCGCATCCACTCCCTGGGTGACAAGGATCAGGGCGTCGTCCACATCATCGGCCCCCAGCTGGGCGTGACCCAGCCGGGCATGACGATCGTCTGCGGCGACTCGCACACCTCCACCCACGGCGCGTTCGGCGCGCTGGCCTACGGCATCGGCACCTCCGAGGTCGAGCACGTGCTCGCCACCCAGACGCTGCCGCAGGCCAAGCCGAAGACCATGGCCGTCAACATCAACGGCGAGCTGCCCGACGGCGTCACCGCCAAGGACGTCGTCCTGGCGCTGATCGCCAAGGTCGGCACCGGCGGCGGCCAGGGCTACATCGTCGAGTACCGCGGCACGACCATCGAGAACCTCTCGATGGAGGGCCGCATGACCATCTGCAACATGTCGATCGAGTGGGGCGCCAAGGCCGGCATGATGGCCCCCGACGACACCACGTTCGCCTACCTCAAGGGCCGCCCGCACGCGCCCGAGGGCGAGGACTGGGACGCCGCCGTCGAGTACTGGCGCACGCTGAAGTCCGACGACGACGCCACCTTCGACGTCGAGGTCGACATCGACGCCACCCAGCTGACCCCGTTCGTCACCTGGGGCACCAACCCGGGCCACGGCGTCCCGCTGGGCGGCAGCGTCCCGGCCCCGGAGGACTTCGACTCCGAGGTCGAGCAGGCCACCGCCAAGCGCGCCCTGGAGTACATGGACCTGACGCCGGGCACGCCGATGCGCGACATCACCGTCGACACCGTCTTCCTCGGCTCCTGCACCAACGGCCGGATCGAGGACCTGCGCCTCGCGGCGTCGGTGCTGAAGGGTCAGAAGAAGGCCGACAGCATCCGGATGCTGGTGGTTCCCGGGTCTGCCCGCGTCCGCCTGCAGGCCGAGGCCGAGGGTCTTGACCAGGTGTTCCTGGACTTCGGCGCCGAGTGGCGCGCCGCCGGCTGCTCGATGTGTTTGGGCATGAACCCCGACCAGCTGACCCCGGGCGAGCGTGCCGCGTCGACGTCGAACCGCAACTTCGAGGGCCGCCAGGGTAAGGGCGGCCGCACTCACCTGGTGTCGCCTGCCGTCGCCGCCGCCACCGCCATCGCCGGCCACCTGGCCGCCCCGGCCGACCTCTGATCGCGAGGAGATAAGTCACATGGACGCCTTCATCAACCACACCGGCATCGCCGTCCCGCTGCAGCGCAGCAACGTCGACACCGACCAGATCATCCCCGCGGTCTACCTGAAGCGGATCACGCGAACCGGCTTCGAGGACGGCCTGTTCTCCGCGTGGCGCAACGACCCCGAGTTCGTGCTGAACAAGGAGCCGTTCACCACGGGCACCATCCTGATCCCCGGCCCGGACTTCGGCACCGGCTCGTCCCGTGAGCACGCCGTCTGGGCGCTGCAGAACTACGGCTTCAAGGTGGTCATCGGAACCCGCTTCGGCGACATCTTCCGCTCGAACTCGGGCAAGGCCGGCCTGCTCGTCGCGCTGGTCTCGGAGGAGGACCGCGACCGCCTGTGGGCCGCGATTGACGCCGATCCCAACGTCGAGACGACGGTGGACCTGCCGTCGCAGACGATCACCCGCGGCGACATCGTCGTGAGCTTCCAGATCGACGACTACACCAAGCACCGCCTGTTGAACGGCCTCGACGACATCTCGTTGACGCTGCAGCACGCGGACACGATCGCCGCCTACGAGGCGACCCGCCCGTCGTTCAAGCCGAAGACG
>DAONOU010000166.1:0-6034 GCA_035409265.1 Arachnia sp.
GTTATGTCCAATAGCACCCTCAGATCTTGAGAGCCCAGCTCATCCCGCCTGGCACGTCCTCGCCCGGCACCCCATTGATCAGTACTTCCCTAGGCGCGGCTCGGGTCCTTGACGAACGAGGCGACGACCAGGCCGACGAGCAGCACGGCGACGATGCCGAGGATGCCCCAGTGCTGCGCCGACCCGCCGGTGGTCACCAGCGCGCCGAGGCCGATCGTCAGGCCGAAGAGCGTGGGGGAGAGGAAGCTGACGGCGCGGCCCGTCGTCGCGTAGAGGCCGAACAGCTCGCCGCTCATGCCGTCCGGGATCAGCCGGGCGAGGAACGAGCGGCTCGCCGACTGGGCCGGCCCCACGAAGAGGCACATGAGCAGGCCGAGCGCCCAGAACACGGGGGCGCCGCCGTCGTGGAAGAGGAACACGCCCGTGCCGAGCAACACGAGGCAGGTCAGCGAGAAGACGATGACGGCCTTCGGGCCGACGCGGTCGTCGACCAGCCCGAAGAGCATCGTGGCGACGCCCGCGACCACGTTGGCCGCGACGCCGAAGATGACGACCTCGCCGAACGTGAAGCCGAACGTGCCCTGCGCGAGCACTCCGCCGAAGGTGAAGACGCCGGCGAGGCCGTCGCGGAACAGGGCGGAGGCGGCGAGGAAGAACAGCGTGTTGGGGGAGGTGCGGGCGAGCCGGGCGACCGAGCGGAACAGCTCCCGATAGGAGCCGACGAGGCCGAGGGAGGGGGCGACGACGTCGGGTCGCCGGTCCTTGAGCGCGAGGAAGATCGGGATGGTGAACACAACGGTCCACACGCCGCACAGGATCATGGAGAGGCGCACCTGGTTGGCGTCGAAGCCGGTGCCCATGAGCGCGATGATGACGAGCAGGATGGTGATGCCGCCGAGGTAGCCGAGGCCCCACCCGAGGCCCGAGACCCGGCCCACGTTCGACGGCGTTGACACCTGGTCGATGGCCGCGTAGTAGTTGACGTTGGCGATCTCGGCGACGACGTTGCCGCCGCCCAGCAGGACCGCGCCGAGCAGGAAGTACTCGGGCGCCGGCGCGACGAAGTACATGGCGGCGCAGATCGCCGCCAGCAGCCAGGTCTGCCAGCGCAGGTGGAACATGCGCTTGCCCGTGCGGTCCGAGCCCTGGCCGAGGACGGGCGCGAGGAGCGCGATGAACAGGCCGGCGATTCCGGTCGCCCAGGCCAGCTTCATCGTCACCTCGTCCTTCTCCCCGAAGGCCGAGCTCGTGAGGTAGACGGCGAACACGAAGGTCGTGATGACGGTGGCGAACGGCTGCGTTCCCCAGTCCCAGAAGGCCCACGCGAGGACCTTGCGGGTGGGGGCCTTCGTGGAGGCGAGCGCGCCGTCGGGCGCGGAGGTGGCGGTCACGCGTCGAACCTAATGGTTGCCGGGTCCCCCGTCGAGGTGTACTCCGAAAGCGCGCGTCCGGATTGTGAGTACCAAACAAGAATGTATCGGCCCGCCTGTGGGGGTTGTATGGTGGGGTCCGCAACAGCCCTTGAAACGACGCAAGCCGGCGCCCATGGCGGCCGCCGGAAACCAACGAAAGGTGAACGCATGACCGACAGCGGAGTCCTCAAGTACGGGGATCACGAGCTCGAGCTCCCGGTCGTCAAGGCCACCCAAGGCAACGACGGACTCGACATCTCGAAGCTGCTGGCGACCACCAAGGTCACGACGCTGGACTCGGGCTTCGTCAACACCGCCTCCACCAAGTCCGAGATCACCTTCATCGACGGCGATGAGGGCATCCTGCAGTACCGCGGCTACCCCATCGAGCAGTTGGCAGAGCAGGCCACGTTCATCGAGGTCGCCTACCTGCTGATCTACGGCGAGCTGCCGACGGCGGACCAGCTCGAGGACTTCAACGGCAAGATCGCTCGCCGCATGATGCTCGACGAACGCATGCGCGAGCTGTTCCGCGCCTTCCCGCGCGGCGCTCACCCCATGCAGGTGCTCGCCTCCGGCGTCATCGCGCTCGGCGCGTTCAACCGCGACACGCTCGACCCGCACGACGCCGGCGAGGTCGAGGAGGCCAGCCTCCGCCTGCTCGGCTCGATGCCGACGCTGGCCGCCTACGCGTACAAGTCGTCGATCGGCGCGCCGTTCCTCTACCCGCAGACCAAGCTGGGCTACGTCGAGAACTACCTGCGCCTGTCCTTCGGCACGCCGCAGGAGGAGTACGAGATCGACCCCGCCGTCGTGCGCGCGTTCGAGACCCTCTTCATCCTGCACGCCGACCACGAGCAGAACGCCTCGACGTCGACGGTGCGCCTCGTCGGATCGGCCGACGCCAGCATCTACGCGTCGATCTGCTCGGGCGTCAACGCGCTCGCCGGTCCGCTGCACGGCGGCGCCAACCAGGCCGTGCTCGAGATGCTGCGCGAGATCTCCCGCGAGGGCCTCGACATCAAGGAGTTCGTCAGCCAGGTCAAGGACAAGAAGTCGGGCGTCAAGCTCATGGGCTTCGGGCACCGCGTCTACAAGAACTACGACCCGCGAGCCAAGATCATCAAGGGCCACGCCGACGAGCTGCTGCGCAAGTCGGGCGGCAACAACCACCTCCTCGAGATGGCGCTCGAGCTGGAGGAGGCCGCGCTGAGCGACGAGTACTTCATCGCGCGCAAGCTGTACCCGAACGTCGACTTCTACACCGGCCTGATCTACGAGGCCATGGGCTTCCCGGCGCAGCACTTCACCGCGCTGTTCGCGCTGGGCCGCCTCCCCGGCTGGATCGCGCAGTGGCGCGAGCAGCACGCCGACCCGAACCGCAAGATCGGCCGCCCGCGCCAGATCTACGTCGGCCCGGAGCCGCGCGACTACGTCCCGATCGACCAGCGCTGATCTGACGACAGGCAACGGGCCCAGGCGACTCGCCTGGGCCCGCTTCGTTGCCGCGGGTAGGGTTGCGGGCCGAAGGAGTACCCATGCGCAGCCTTTTCCGGATCATCACGACCGCCCGTGAGCTCTGGCCCCTGTACCTCGGCATCGTCCTCGGCGCCATCGTTACCGCGGCGACGGCGCTGTTGATGCCGTTCGCCATCGCACGCGCCACCGACACCGTCGTAGCGATGGTGGCGGGTACGGGCGGCTCGATCGCGACCCTCGTGTGGCTGGCCACCGCGCTGTTGGCGCTGAGCCTCGCCAACTCGGCGATCAGCAACCTCACCGGCTACTGGGGCGACGTCATGGCCACCCGGCTGCGCGCCATCCTCTCGCGCCGCTACTTCGAGAAGCTGCTGCGGCTGCCGCAGCGGTACTTCGACAACGAGCTGACCGGCACCATCATCTCCAGGCTGAACAGGTCGATCACGTCGATCACCGACTTCCTGAACATGTTCGCCAACAGCTTCTTCCCGACGCTGATCACGCTGGGCGCGGTGCTCGTCATCACGCTGTTCTACTCCCCGTGGCTCGCGCTGTTGCTCGTCGTCATCTACCCGACCTTCATCTGGTTGACCGCGCTGACGTCGAAGAAGTGGCAGGTGTGGGAGCACAGGAAGAACGAGCACTACGACATCGCGGGCGGACGCTTCGCCGAGGTCGTCGGCCAGATGCGCGTCGTGAAGTCCTTCGTGACCGAGCGCAGCGAGCTGAGGGCGTTCGGCGCCCACTTCGACGACGCCGTCGGCCTCACCGCGGAGCAGTCCGCGTACTGGCACCGGATGGACCTGGCCCGCCGCGCCGTCCTCGACGTCGTCTTCTTCGGCGTCTACCTGCTCGTCTTCGTCCAAACCGCGCGCGGCGACTACACCGTCGGCACGATGGTCATGCTGCTGCAGTTGGTCAACATGGCGAAGATGCCCGTGACGTCGATGAGCTATTACCTGGACACCGCCCAGCGCGCGATCGCCGGCAGCCGCGAGTACTTCTCCGCGATGGCCCAGCCCGAGGAGCCTCACAACCCGCTCCTTCCGCAGCAGACCGCCGCCACCATCGCCTGGTCCGACGAGAACCCGGTCATCGACTTCGACCGCGTCAGCTTCGGCTACGGCGACACCACCGACGTCGTGCTGAAGGACGTCTCGTTGGCGATCGACCGCGGCGAGCGGGTCGCGTTCGTCGGCGAGTCCGGCGGTGGCAAGACGACGTTGGTCAACCTGATCATGAAGCTGTACTCGGTGACCGACGGCGTCCTGCGCGTGCATGGGCAGTCCGTCGACGAGGTGCCGACGGAGGCGCTGCGCCGCGAGGTCGGCGTCGTGTTCCAGGACGCGAGCCTGTTCAGCGGGACGATCCGCGAGAACCTCGCCTACGGTCTCGACGGCGTGACCGACGAGCAGCTCGAGGCGGCGGCCACGCGGGCCAACGCGATGGGCTTCGTCGACAAGTTGAAGGACGGCTTCGACACCCAGATCGGGGAGCGGGGCATCAAGCTCTCGGGCGGCCAGAAGCAGCGGCTGGCGGTGGCCCGCGCGCTGCTGAAGGACGCGCCGATCCTCATCCTCGACGAGGCCACCAGCTCGCTGGACACGAAGTCGGAGCGCGCCGTCCAGGCCGGCCTCGACGAGCTGATGGAGGGCCGCACGACGCTGATCGTCGCGCACCGCCTGTCGACCATCTCGTCGGTCGACCGGATCGTCACGCTCCGCGACGGCCGCATCGATGAGGTCGGCTCCCCGGAGGAGCTGGCCACCACGGGTGGCATCTACGCCGAACTGCTCGCCCTCCAGGGCTCGACGGCGAAGGCCGACAAGGCGAAGCTGCTGCGCTACGACATCGTCCGCTGACCGGCGCGTGTCGGCTCAGCGGCTCCAGCGGATGGTCGCGACCTGGAACGGGCGGAGCGCGCGAGGCGCGCATCAGCGAGTAGGTGCCGCCGCCCTCGCGCGGATGCCGGGTGACGTCCCAGCCGTAGGTCTGGGCGTTCGCGATGGCCACGCCGAACCCGGGCTCGGCCACGTGCACCCACCTGTGCGCGTGGACCTCGAACCGGTGCGCGTCCCAGGAGGTGTTCGTGTGGGTCGGGCGGACGAGGTGGCCCATCTCGATCTCGAAGGCCGCGCGGTCGGTGTGCACGTCGACGGGCCAGGCCAGCTTGAGCAGCGAGTCGCGCTCGCGCCAGTCGACGTCGACGCGCACGTGCAGACGCGGGTCGCCGGGCAGGACGGTGAGGGTCTGGGTCGCCGTCGAGGCGCCGAACGCGCGGCGCGCGACGATGCCCGCGCCGCCGTCGGCCTCGACCAGCGAGGTGACCCGGCCGCGGTCGTCGACGGCCAGCCGCAGGAGGCCGTTATCGACGACGAACCCGCCGGTCTCTTTGCGTGCCTCAACCGCTCGCCCCGCCGGACGCGTCGACGAAGTCGACCGCGACCGTGTCGAAGCGCCTGGAGCCCGGTGCGGGGTCTGTACCCCGACGCCGCCCGAGACCGGGCCGGCGTGAGCTGCGGCGAGGGCGGGTACGCCGCCGCGGGGCAGGGGCGAGGCGTTGAACGAGACGACGCCGGGGCCGTCGCCGGCGAGGAGGCGCTGGGCCTCGTCGATCAGGGCGTTCAGCTCGTCGGCGATGCGCGCGAAGCCCTCGCGCACCTCCTCGTAGACCCAGGCGATGCAGGTGCCGGGCAGGATGTCGTGGAACTGGTACAGGCAGACCTGGCGCCAGAGCTCGCCGAAGCGCGCGAGCGGGTACTCCATGAGGCCGCGGACGGCGGCGGTCGCGCACCACAGCTCGGCCTCGCGCAGCAGGTGCTCGCTGCGGCGGTTGCCCGCCTTGACGGCCGCGACCGAGGTGAACGTGCCGCGGTGCGCCTCGAGATACAGCTCGCCGACCCAGACGCTGGGCGACTCGTGCTCGGCCTCCGCGCGGGCGAAGAACTCGGCCGGCGCCTCGATCCGGACCCGCGGCGAACCCTCCAGGTCGGCCGCCCGCGTCGCCTGGGCGAGCATCTCGCGGGTGGGGCCGCCACCCCCTCCCACCAGAACGAGTGGTGCGGGAAGTCGTCGACCTGGTTCCAGGAGATCTTCTGCGTCAGGAACCACTGCGCGCCCGCCAGCTTCGCGAGCTGCGGCAG
>DAONOU010000167.1:0-5981 GCA_035409265.1 Arachnia sp.
CGACAAGCGCAAGAAGATCACGGTCAAGGTCACAGGCAAGAGGGCTGGCTACACGACGAAGTCGGTGGTGTCGAAGGCGACGAAGAAGGTGAGCTGACGGGCTCGCTGCAAGAATCCGACAGCTTCGGGGCCCAACTGGCACGCGCGTGCCGGTTGGACCCCGATGTTGGCCAATCCTTGCAGTTGGCGCGGCGGCGGTGGTCGGGTCCTTGAACCGGGTGCCTGTCTATTGGTTTCGACGCGGTCCCGGCGCTTCGCGCGGGGGACCGGCTCAACCAGCTCCTGCCGCCGCTCCGCGCCTGCCCTTTGAAGACCAAACGCCTCGCGTTTCCGGATCAGCGGTCGATCAGTAGCACTATGATGTCGACAAACCGATAGAGGAGTGCGCCGTGGCGGATGACGGGCTGTTCGACGAGCCGAGCTTCACGGTGCCCGACGCGCCCGCGGCTTCGACCCTAGTAGACACCGGGGAGATCGGCCCGACGGGGCGGCCGCTGCCGGTCTTCCCACCGCCACAGCCTCCGCGCGAGGGGCCGCGCCGCGCGGTCATCGTGTCGATGTGCAACCAGAAGGGCGGCGTCGGCAAGACCACCACCACCATCAACCTGGGCGCGGCGCTCGTCGAGACCGGGCGCAAGGTGCTGCTCGTTGACTTCGACCCGCAGGGATCGCTGTCGGTGGGCCTCGGCGTCAACCCGCACACGCTCGACAAGTCCATCTACAACCTGCTGCTCAGCAACCAGTACCAGCCGCAGGAGGTCATCACGCACTCGTCGGTGCCCGGCCTCGACATCCTGCCGAGCAACATCGACCTGTCCGCGGCCGAGGTGCAGCTGGTCAGCGAGGTGGCGCGAGAGCAGACCCTCCACCGGGTGCTCAGCAAGCTGCGTCGCGACTACGACTACATCCTCATCGACTGCGCGCCCAGCCTTGGCCTGCTCACCATCAACGCGCTCACCGCCAGCGACTACGTGATCATGCCGCTGGAATGCGAGTTCTTCGCGCTGCGCGGCATCGCGCTGCTCACCGACACCATCTCCAAGGTGCAGGACCGGCTCAACCCGGAACTGCAGAGCCTCGGCATCCTCGGCACCATGTACGACGCCCGCACCCTCCACAGCCGCGAGGTGCTGGAGCGCGTCGTGCAGGCCTTCGGCGACGACGTGTTCCACACCGTCATCCGTCGCACCATCAAGTTCCCGGAGACGACGGTGGCGGGCGAGCCGATCACCACCTACGCCACCGCCTCACCCGGTGCCGACGCCTACCGCCAGCTGGCCCGCGAGGTGCTGCTGAGGGTCGAGCAGCGGTGAACAAGCGCGCCTCCCTGCCCGGAGCCTCCGAGCTATTCCGGCCCACCAAGCAGCCCCTGGAGGTAGCCCCTCCGCAACCGACGGCGGACGCCGTCGCCCCGCCCTCGGAGCCGACGCCTGTGGCCTCCCCGGCACCCGAGCCCCCCGCGGGCGCCAGTGGACGGATCCGGCACGACCACAAGATCACCGTCTACTTCAGCGAGGACGAGCTCCTCGCGCTGGAGGATGCCAACCTCGCGCTGCGCCGCACCCACGGCATCCGTGTCGACCGGGGCAGGATCGTGCGCGTCGCCGTCGCCCAGGCCCTCGCCGACCTCGCCGCGCGCGGCGCCGACTCCGCGCTGATCGCCGAGCTCCAGAACCCGTGAGGAAGGCCGAGCAGCAGCGCGGGGGCGTCGACGGCTTCGAGGTGCGGCTCGCGAACTTCGAGGGCCCCTTCGACCTGCTGCTGACGCTGATCACGCGTCGCGAGCTCGACGTCACCGAGGTCGCGCTCAGCCAGGTGACGGACGAGTTCATCTCCTTCGTCAAGCTCGGCGGCGAGGTCTGGGACCTGGAGAAGACCAGCTCCTTCCTCGTCGTCGCCGCGACCCTGCTCGACCTCAAGGCCGCGCGGCTGCTTCCCGGTGGCGAGGTCGACGACGCCGAGGACGTGGCCGCGCTCGAGGCCCGCGACCTGCTCTTCGCGCGCCTGCTGCAGTACCGCGCGTTCACGCAGGTGGCCTCGTGGCTGGCGGAGACGATGACCGCCGCCGAGTCCACCCACTGGCGGCCCGGCGGGCTCGAGGAGCAGTTCCGCGGCGTGCTACCCGAGGTCGAGCTCCCGCTGACCCCGGACGACCTCGCCCGGCTCGCGGCGGGGGCGATGGCGCCCAAGCCCGCGCCTCTCGTCGAGCTGACGCACCTGCACACCAACACCGTCAGCCTCACCGAGCAGGTGGGGCTGGTCGCGGACCGGCTGCGCCGCGAGGGTGCGCTGACCTTCCGCGCGCTGATCGCCGGCTGCGACCGGCTCACCACCGTCGTGCGGTTCCTCGCGCTGCTCGAGCTGTTCCGCGTGTCCCAGGTGGCGCTCGAACAACTCTCGCCGCTCGGCGAGCTGACGGTGCGGTGGACCGCGGGCGACGACCGGACGGCCGTCGTGGCCGACGACTACGGGCCCCAGCCCGAGCTCAATGAGGAGGAACGATGAGCATCGCACCCGCGTTCGAGGCCATGCTGCTGATGGCCACCGAGCCCACCGCGACCGAGGAGCTGGCCGCCGCCGTCGGCGTCCCGGTGGCCGAGGCCGAGGAGGCCCTGGCCGCGATTGCCGCCTTCTACGAGGAGGGCGCCCGAGGCATCCGGCTGCGCCGCGTCGCGGGCGGCTGGCGGTTCGCCACCGACCCGGCGCTCGCCGATGTCCTCGAGGCCTGGCTCGTCTCCGACCAGCGCTCCCGGCTGACCCAGGCCGCCTTGGAGACCCTCGCCGTCGTCGCCTACCTCCAGCCCGTCTCTCGCGGCCGGATCGCGGGCGTGCGCGGCGTCAACGTCGACGGCGTGGTCAAGACGCTGCTCGTCCGGGGCCTCATCCACGAGGTGGGGGAGGACGCCGTCACCGGCGCCATGACGTTCGGCACCACGCCGCTGTTCCTGCAGAAGTTGGGCCTGGACTCCATCAAGGAGCTGCCCGACTTGGCGCCGCTGCTGCCCGACGCCGTAGCCTTGGAGGCTGAGCTGGGCCAGCTCGCCGCCGCGACGGCGCCCGAGAACCCGGCGAAGGAGAACGAAGAATGAGCGAAACCACCGGCGAGAGCGTCGACGGCGTCCGGCTGCAGAAGGTGCTGGCCGCGGCCGGCGTCGCGTCCCGGCGCGCCAGCGAGATCCTGATCGACGAGGGCCGGGTCGAGGTGAACGGCAAGGTGGTCACGGAGCAGGGCCGGCGGGTCAACCCCGAGACCGACCACATCAGGGTCGACGGCTCGCGCATCCCGCCGCAGCGCCGCCACCAGTACTACGTGCTGAACAAGCCGCGCGGCGTCGTGTCGACCCTCGACGACCCGGAGGGCCGCCGCACGCTCGCCGACTACCTGCCCCGCGGCAAGGACCGCCTGTTCCACGTCGGCCGCCTCGACACCGAGACCGAGGGCCTGATCATTCTCACCAACGACGGCGACTTCGCGCACCGGCTCGCGCACCCCAGCTACGAGGTCCAGAAGACGTACCAGGTGCAGGTCGCCGGCGGCATGGACAACCGCACGCTGAAGCGGCTCGAGAAGGGCGTCACGCTCGACGACGGGCCGGTGAAGCCTGACAAGGTCAAGCTCGTCGCGCGCACCGACAAGAAGACGCTGCTGGAGGTCACGCTGCACGAGGGCCGCAACCGCATCGTGCGCCGGATGCTGGACGCCGTCGGTCACCCCGTCGACAGGCTGGCCCGCACCCGGATCGGCCCGGTGCGCCTGGGCGTGCTCCCCGTCGGCGAGGTCCGCGAGCTGACGCGCGAGGAGCTGGGCTCCCTGCTCGACCTCGTGGGCATGTAGGCGTGCATAGGCGGGTGAGATAACATTCCGGGCGTGACTTACACCGCCCGCACGCTGCGCAACCTCGTCCTCGGGGCGGCCGCAGCCAGCCTGATCGCCCTCACCGCCTGCGGATCCGCGGCGCCGGAGGATACCCCGTCGCCCACCGACTCCGTCTCCGCGACGCCGTCGGCCTCCGCATCCCCGAGCGCCTCGCCCAGCCCGACGGTGTCGGTCTCGCCGTCGCCGGACCTCAGCGGGATCACGGTGACCGGGGATGACCGGCCGAAGATCGAGGTCAAGGCCCCGTGGAACATCTCGAGCACGCAGGTCAAGGTGCTGAAGGAGGGTGGGAAGCAGATCGTCGGCGAGAACGCGACGGTGACGGTCGACTACGTCGGCGTCAACGGCACCACGGGCGAGGAGTTCGAGTCCTCGTTCGAGAGCCAGCCCGCACAGTTCCCGCTCGGTTACGTGGTGGCCGGCTTCAAGAAGGCCATCGCGGGCCAGGCCGTCGGTTCGCGGGTCCTCGTCGGCATGACCTCCGACGACGCCTACGGCGAGAAGGGCAACCAGGGAATCCCGCCGAACACCCCGCTGATCTTCGTGATCGACATCCGCTCCGCGAGCTTCGACGAGGCCTTCGGCGAGGAGGTCAAGCCCGCGAAGGGCCTGCCGGCCGTCACCATGAAGGACGGCAAGCCGGAGATCGCCATCCCCGACGGCGCCAAGGCACCCGAGAAGCTGGTGGTCCAGGAGCTGGTCAAGGGTCCCGGCGCGAAGGTCGAGAAGGACTCCACCATCACGGTGCAGTACCGCAGCTGGACGTACGCGGACGGGAAGATCTTCGAGGACGCGTGGCAGGCCCAGCAGGGCTCGCTCGACAAGCTGATCGCCGGCTGGCAGGAGGGCCTGGTCGGCAAGACCGCAGGCTCGCGCGTTCTGCTCATCGTGCCGCCGGCGAAGGCCTATCCGGATGGCCGCGAGACGCCCAAGCCGACGCTCGCGGCCGGCCAGACGCTCGTCTACGTCGTCGACATCCTCGACGTCGCCTAAGGCTCCTTAAGCCGGGTTCTCCGCGCCGGGGATCGGCTCAAGGAGCGAAGGGCCAGACGGCGCCCCCGAAGAAGCGCTGATCGTCCACCGGGGCGGCCAGCGCTTCTTCCGTGTTCCGGCATGGGCCGAGGCCAAGGCTCTCGCTCAGCGCCGCGAACGCGTCCGCGGGGGAGGCGAACGCGTCCAGGCCGACGGCGCCGTCGCGCTTGGCGAGCCGCCGCCCCTCGGCGTTCACGACAAGGCCGACGTGCGCGTAGGTGGCGGGCGTCCCGCCCAGGCACCGCGTGAGCCAGGCCTGGCGCGGGGCGGAGCTCAGGAGGTCGGCGCCGCGGGTGATG
This sequence comes from Arachnia sp., assembly GCA_035409265.1. Classification (GTDB taxonomy): domain Bacteria; phylum Actinomycetota; class Actinomycetes; order Propionibacteriales; family Propionibacteriaceae; genus Arachnia. The sequence goes on from DAONOU010000167.1 coordinate 5,209, forward strand.
AAGGTGACGCCCATGGCGACGTCGTCGACGACCGCGGCGAGGTTGTAGGCGAACTGACCGTCGCCGCGGACCAGAACGAAGTCGTCGACGGGGCCCGTCACCTCGCCGGCGTGGACATCCGCGACGGTGAAGGCGTCGCCGCCGGAGTCGACGCGGAGCGCGGGCCTCCTCGTCCGACGGCGCTCCTCGCGCTGGGCGGAGGTCAGCCGGCGGCAGGTTCCGGGGTAGGGGCGGTAGTCGTCGTGCGGCGCCGACGCCGCCTCGGCCAGCTCGCGGCGGGTGCAGAAGCACTCGTAGGTCGGCAGCGATGCCACCGCGTCGCGGTAGGCCTCCAGCCGCTCGCTCTGCCGGACGATCTCCCCGTCCCAGTCCAGGCCGAGGGCGCGCAGGTCGGCCAGCTGGCGCGCCTCAACGCCGTCGGACGCCCTCACCCGAGCCTCGTCCAGGTCCTCGACCCGCATCAGCCAGCTCCCGCCCGCGCGCCTCGCCAGGAGCCAGCCGGCCAGCGCCGTGCGCAGGTTGCCCAGGTGCAGGTCCGAGGTCGGGCTCGGCGCGTAGCGGTCGACGTGCATGCGGCCATTGTGCCGTGGCTGGGTCCAATAAACTGCACCCATGTCGGCGAGGAAATCGGAGCGGTTGATCAACCTGCTCATCGCGCTGCTCAGCACCCGCAGGTACGTGACGAAGCGCGAGCTGCGGGGGATCGTCGACTACCGCGACAGCGGCGACGCGGCCTTCGAGCGGCAGTTCGAGCGCGACAAGGAGGAGTTGCG
>DAONOU010000168.1:0-5944 GCA_035409265.1 Arachnia sp.
CGCAGCGCGTGCCGATCGACGGCACCGACGACCTCTCCGCGCTCGCCGCCACGGTCAACGGCATGCTCGACCGCCTGGAGACCGCCGTCACGGGCCAGCGCGAGCTGCTGGACGACGTCGGCCACGAGCTGCGCACGCCCCTGACGATCGTGCGCGGCCACCTCGAGCTCATGGACGCCGCGGACCCGGAGGACGTGGCCTCCTCGCGCGCACTGGTGATCGACGAGCTCGACCGGATGCGCCGCCTGGTCGACGACCTGCTGACGCTCGCGAAGTCCGAGCAGCGCGGCTTCGTCGTGCCCACGACGATCGACGTCGCCCGGCTCACCGACGAGACGCTGGCGAAGGCGACGACGCTCGGCGCCCGCCACTGGGTGCTGGAGGGCCTTGCCGACGTCGAGGCGTCGCTCGACGCCCAGCGCATCTCCCAGGCGTGGCTTCAGCTCGCGGCCAACGCGGTCCGCTACTCCGCCGAGGGCTCCCGGATCGGCATGGGCAGCGGCGTCGACGGCGGCGACCTGCGGCTCTGGGTGCGCGACGAGGGGGTCGGCATCGCGGCCGAGGAGCAGGGCCGCGTCCTGGAGCGGGCCGAGCGCGGACGCTCCGGCACGGGGACGGGGCTGGGGTTGGCGATCGTGTCGTCGATCGCCAAGGCGCACGGCGGAAGGGTCCTCGTGGACTCGGCCGAAGGGGTGGGAACCCGGGTCACGATCGTCGTGCCGGTGAAAGAGGAGGAGCGGCCGTGAGCCAGATCCTGATCGTCGAGGACGAGCCGCGCATCGCGGCGTTCATCGCCAAGGGCCTCAAGGCGGCCGGCTATACGCCGGTCGTCGAGGCCTCGGGCCTGCTCGCGGTCGCCCGCGCCGTCGCGGGCGAGCCCGACCTCATCGTGCTCGACGTGGGCCTGCCCGACATCGACGGCTTCGAGGTGCTGTCGCGGATCCGCGGCCAGGGCGTCGCCACCCCCGTCGTCATGCTGACCGCGCGCTCGTCGGTCGCCGACACCGTCGCCGGGCTGCAATCAGGGGCAGACGACTACATGGCCAAGCCGTTCAGCTTCGAGGAGCTCCTCGCCCGGATCCAGCTGCGGCTGCGGACCGACGCCGCGGGCGACTCCCCCACCGTGCTCACGCACGGCGACCTCTCGCTCGACCTGCGCACGCGGCACGCCACCGTCGCGGGGAGGGAGGTGGAGCTCACCGCGCGCGAGTTCACCCTCGCGGAGATGTTCCTGCGCAACCCCGGCCAGGTGCTGAGCCGCGAGCAGCTGCTCAGCGGCGCGTGGAGCTACGACTTCGACCCGGGCTCCAACGTCGTCGACGTGTACGTGCGCTACCTGCGCAAGAAGCTGGGCGCGGAGCGCTTCGAGACCGTGCGCGGGATGGGCTACCGGCTGGTCAGTCCGCGCTGACCGGGGAGGCGGCGCTCACCGCGGAGACGGCCGACGGCGCCGACGGGGCGGTCGAGGCGCTCGCGGTCACCCGCGTGGTCGGCTTCTTCGTCGCCGTTGGCTTCTTCGTCGCCGTCGGCTTCCCCGTGGGCGTCGGCGTGGCGCTGGGCAAGGCCGAGGGGCTGAGGGACGGCGTGGGCCTGCTCGGCTCCGGGGAGCCTGTCGTCGACGCCGACGGCCCGACGGTGACCGCCGGGCGCGGGATCGCGTCGGCCGGCCCGTGGTCGAGGAGCGTTGCGACGCCGAGGACGCAGGCACCGACGCCGAGCGCACCGGTGACGGCCCACGCGTAGGCGGACTTGGCCATCAGTGTTCTCCCTTCTTCTCTTTCAGGCTAACCGCCAGGGCCGCCGCGGCATAGCGCTCGGCGAGGCCGAGCCGGACGAGCGCCTGGTCGGTGGTCGCGCCGGAGACGAGGCTGAGCAGCACGGCCGCGGTGCGGGCGCGCAGGTCGGCGGGGTCCACCGTCTCCTCGAACGCGCGCTGCCACTCCGCGAGGACCGCGGGAACCCGCGGGTAGGCGCCGGGCGCGAGGGTCGGCAGGACCGCGAGGTGGGCGAGCAGGCAGGCGAGGTCGTCCTCGCGGAGGCCGGGGCCGGCCGAGTCGACGTCGATGAACCGCAGGTCGTCGCCGTCGACGAAGATGTTGGCCTCGTAGCAGTCGCCGTGGGTGGGCACCGTCGGCCCGTGGCGTTCCAGGTCGAGGACGCCCTGGATGGCCGCGGCCAGCTCGTCGATCCGCCTCGACTCCGCCGGGGCGTGCTGCCGGGCGGTCGCGGCGTGAAAGTCGAGGCGCGCGCTCCACGAGGGACGGAGCGTGAGGTCCGCCACGCCGTCGGGGAGGCGGTCGAGGAGCGCGAGGACGTCGGCCGCGGCGGGCACGGCCTCGTCGTCGACGAGGGCCTGTGCGAGGGAATGCCCGGCGGCGGCGGGGCTGAGCAGCACCCCGGACGCCGGCCGGGAGAGGATCGCGACGGTGACACCGGCACCGGCGAGCAGTTCCTGACGCTCGGCCAGGCGGTCGTCGTACCCGGAGCGCAGCACCTTGAGGTAGTAGTCGGCGCCGTCGGCCGTGGCGCGCAGGACCGCCCGCCGGAGCGGCCGGTAGCCGAGCAGCTCGACGTGCAGGGCCTCGGGGGCGGGGATGCCCGCCGCGGTGAGCCAGCCGAGCACCGTCTCCGGATCGCACGACGGCGCGAGGCCGGGGAGGCGCGGGTCGGCGGGGTGACGCCAGACCCGCAACACCGTCTCGCCCTGCCGGAGCGTGGCGACGGCGCCCTCGACCTCGGCGGTCGTGGCCACCAGGTGCTCGACGCGCACGTCGCCGGGGGCGGGCTCGTAGCTCACCGTGTACACGGCGCTGACCTCGGAGCCGGGGCGATAGTGCAGCTCGTCGAGCCGAGTCGCGAAACCGGGGACGGATGCGTCCGGGTCTCCGGTGAGGGCGAGCTCGAGGATCCCGGCCGCCTCGGGGGAGGTCAGCAGCCGGGTCTCCTCGAGGAGGGTGTCGGTCATGCGGTCAGTCTGCCGACTGCGCGCTGACCGGCGACTGCGGGCTCACCGCGGAGACCGGGGACGTGGCGCTCACCGGAGACTTCGGAGACACCGGGGAGTTCGCGGTCAACGGGCTCACCGGGGACTTCGGCGAGACCGGAGACTTCGCGGTCAGCGGCGACTGGGGCGTGACCGGGCTCTTCGCCGTCTGGGCGCTGACCGGGGTCTTCGCGGTCTGGGCCGTCGGGGCCGTGTTCGCGGTGTTCGCCGTCGGGGCGGTGTTGGCCGTCAGCGTGGTGACGCCCTGCGACGGGTCCGAGGTCGCGGTGGGGCCGGTCACCGTCGGGGCCGAGACGGCCGGTGTGGGGCTCTCGGTGGGGCGCTGGGTGTCAGCCCAGGCGAAGCCGCCGATGGCGGAGAGGCCGATGACGCCGGTGACGGCCCAGAGTGCGGTGCGCTTGGTATTCATGATGGTTCCTCCTGAAACTCGTTGTAGTGAGAAGGAAATCAGGCCCAGGTGAGCCGACGAGGAGAGGCGGATGAGAGTTCTCTCATCGACTCCTCTCAGCCGAAGTGGTCCCACCCGGCCGCGCCGTCCCAGGGCCGGCCGTCGACGGTGACGCCCTCCCCCGCGGTCACGCTGCCGATCCTGCGCCATCCCTCGGGGAGCGCCGCCGTCGCAGGGAACGTGGCCGCGAGCGCGTGGTCCTCTCCCCCGGTCAGCACGAGGCTCAGCGCGTTCTTGCCCGTGGCCGCCGCCACGCGGGCGAGCGCGTCGGGGATCTCGACGAGCGAGGTGTCGACATCGATCCCGACGCCGGAGCGCTCTGAGATGTGGCCGAGGTCTGCGAGCAGGCCGTCGGAGACATCGAGCATCGCGGTGGCGCCGAGGTCGGAGGCGGCCACGCCCTGCCTGTAGGGCACCGTCGGCGTCAGGTGCTCGGCAACCAGGTCCTTCGGCGAGCCGAAGCCGCGCTGCAGCACGACGAGGCCCCCGCCGGACCAGCCGAGCCGGCCGCAGACCGCGACGACGTCGCCCTCCCTCGCCCCCGCGCGGGTGACGGGCGCGCGACCCTCCAGGTCGCCGATCGCGGTAACGCACGCAACGATCTGCGCGGAGCTGGACAGGTCGCCGCCGACGAGGCTCACCCCCGCCGTCGCGCACTCCTCCTTGACGCCGGCCTCGAACTCCTCGACCCATCGCTGGTCGAGGTCCTTCGGCACCGCGAGCGCGACGACGACCGCGCTGGGCCGTGCACCCATGGCCTCGACGTCGGAGACGTTGACGGCGACCGCCTTCCGCCCGACGGCGCGCGCGGGCGACCACTGCCGCTTGAAGTGCACATTCTCGACGAGGATGTCGGTGGTCACGACCGTGTCCCCGGTGGGGCGCAGCACCGCCGCGTCGTCGCCGACGGACAAGACGACGTCGTCGCCGACGGTGAGGCCCTCGGTGATGCGGGCGATCAGCTCGAACTCGCCCGCCACGTCAGCGCAGCCCCACGGGGCGCTCGAGCGCAAGGTCGATGAGCCGCGCCACCAGCTGCGAGTAGGTCAGCCCGGAGGCCTGCCAGAGCGTCGGATACATCGAGATCTGGGTGAAGCCCGGCATGGTGTTGACCTCGTTGATGAAGATGCCGTCACCCGTCACGAAGAAGTCGGCGCGAACGAGGCCCTCGGCGTCGACGGCGACGAACGCCTCTTTCGCGAGCCGCCTCAGCCGCGCCGCGGTGCCCTCGTCGAGGACGGCGGGGGCGTCGAGCGCGGCGCCGTGCTCGTCGAAGTACTTGGCCTCATAGTCGTAGAAGCCGTCCTCGGCCTGGACGCGGATCTCGCCGACGATGGAGGCGTCGCAGCCCAGCGGAGCGTCGGGGTTGCCGAGCACCGCGCACTCCAGCTCGCGCGCGCCGACGAAGCCCTGCTCGACGACGACCTTCGGGTCGAAGCGCTGGGCCTCGGCGATCGCGGCGTCGAGTTGCGACGGATCCGTGACCCGCGAGATGCCGATCGACGAGCCGCCGCGGGCCGGCTTCACGAACAGCGGGTACTCGAGGCGCGCGATCTCGGCCAGGACGGCGTCGCGGTCGTGCCGCAGGCGGTGCGCGGAGGCGACCACGTACGGCCACACGGGCAGGCCCGCGGCCTCGAAGGCGACCTTCATGAAGTGCTTGTCCATGCCGACGGCCGACGCGGTGACGCCGCTGCCGACGTAGCGGATGCCCATCATCTCGAACATGCCCTGGATGGTGCCGTCCTCGCCGTAGGGCCCGTGCAGCAGCGCGAAGGCGACGTCGACGCCGTGGATGTCGACCAGCGTCTCGCCGTTGCGGGTGGCGACCTCGCAGCCGCGCTCCCCCACCATCCAGACGGCCTCGAACACGGCCTCGGCGAGCTCGGGGGCAACCCCGTCGACGATCTGGTAGCCGGCGATCACGTCCAGCGGAACCTGGGTCCAGCGGCCCGTCCGGGTGATGCCCACGCCCACCACCTCGAAGCGGTCCTCGTCGATGGCGTCGAGCACGGATGCCGCCGTGAGGCAGGAGATGCCGTGCTCGGAGGACTGGCCGCCGAAGATCAGCGCGACGCGGGTGCGGTCGGTCACAGGGTCCTCCAAGTCGTGTCCGGGCGGTCCTGGCGCCGCCCGGGGCAGAACTCTACCCGCCGTCGGGATGGGCGACCGGCACGCGGCGCCCCTGCCGCATGTCGAACCGCCCCTCCGGCGGGGTGAGCCCGGTGAGCTCGGCGCGCATGGCGGTGAGGGTGTCGAGGATCCGATCCGTCGCCCTGTCGAGCGTCTCCTTTGTGGGCTCGCCGCCGTCGAACTCGGAAAGGTCGAGCGGCGGGCCGGCCTGGACGCGGATGTCGCGGCGCCTGCCGAACAGGCGCCAGAACTCGAGCCTTTTACCGCCGAGCACCAGCTGCGCGCCGTCCTGCACGACGGGGATCACGGGGGCGCCCGTCCGTAGGGCCAGCTGCGCGGCGCCGCGCCGCCCGGTCATG
>DAONOU010000169.1:0-5902 GCA_035409265.1 Arachnia sp.
ATGGTGACCGCGAGCGGGCTGCCGTTCAGGCGGATCTCCAGCGGTTCCTCGGCGACCAGCGTGTCGGGCCGGCGCGTGGCGCCGACGCCGACGGTGAACCGGGTGACGGGGCGGCTGACGGTGACGCGACCCACTCAGCGCTCGCGTTCCAGGCGCACGATGATCGACTTCGAGGTCGGCGTCTGCGACGTATCCGCCACCGAGTCCAGCGGCACCAGGATGTTGGTCTCCGGGAAGTAGGCCGCCGCGCACCCGCGCGCGGTGTCGTAGGTGACGATCCGGAACCCCGGCGCCCGCCGCTCCCCCGACTCGTGCACCGAGACCAGCGTTACGTGCTCTCCGTCGAGGAGGCCGAGGGCGGCGAGGTCGTCCGGGTTGACGAACACCACCTTGCGGCCGCCCCTGATGCCGCGGTAGCGGTCGTCGAGGCCATAGACGGTGGTGTTGTACTGGTCGTGGCTGCGGACGGTCTGCAGGATCAGGTGTCCCGGCGGCGGGCGGAGCACCGTGAGCGGGTTGACCGTGAAGTGCGCCCTGCCCGACGGCGTGGTGAACCGGCGCTCGCGCGGGCCGTTGGGCAGCGCGAAACCCCCGGGGCGGCGGATGCGCTCGTTGTAGTCCTCGAAGCCGGGGATGGTCTCGGCGATCTTGTCGCGGATCAGGCCGTAGTCGGCGCGGAACTGGTCCCAGTAGCCGTCGCCGAACACGCGGCGGCCGAGCTCGGCCACGATGGCGACCTCCGAGAGCACGCCCGGGAAGCTCCCGCGGCCCCGCGAGGCGTGGACCATGCCCATGGAGTCCTCGACGGTGACGTCCTGCGGCCCCGTCGCCTGGTGGTCGGCGTCGGTGCGGCCGAGGGTCGGCAGGATCAGCGCCTGGCGGCCGGTGAAAGCGTGCGAGCCGTTGAGCTTCGTCGACACCTGGACGGTGAGGTCGACGGTGGCGAGCGCCTCCTCGGTCACGACCGAGTCGGGCGTGGCGCGGACGAAGTTGCCGCCCATGCCCATGAACAGCCGGACCTTCCCGTCGCGCATGGCCCGGATCGCGTCGACGACGTCGTAACCGGGTTCGGTGGGGGCCGCGAAGTCGAAGACGCGCGAGAGGCTGTCGGTGAAGGCGCGCGTCGGCTTCTCGTAGATCCCGACGGTGCGGTCGCCCTGGACGTTGGAGTGGCCGCGGACCGGGCACGCGCCCGCGCCCGGTCGGCCGATGTTGCCGCGCAGGAGGAGGAAGTTGACGATCTCCTTGATGGTGGGCACGGAATTCTTGTGCTGTGTCAGCCCAATCGCCCAGCACACGATCGCCGATCCCGCCTCGCACACCAGGTCGGCGACACGCTCGATCTGCGACCACTCGAGTCCGGTCGCGAACTCGGTCTCGGCCCGGTCGACGTCGAGTTGGGCCACGTACTCGTCATAGCCCGCGCAGGAGGCCGCGACGAAGTCGTGGTCGACGGCGTCGCGGTCCAGGAGGACCCGGTTCAGTGCGCGGAAGAAGGCAAGGTCGCCGTTGACGCGGATCTGGCAGTACTCGTCGGCCAGCGGAACGCCGGTGAGGGCGCGGATCGACTGCGGGTTCTTGAACCGGATCAGCCCGGCCTCGGGGAGCGGGTTGATGGCGACGATCCTGCCACCGTTCGCCTTGGCCTTCTCCAGCGCGTTCAGCATCCGCGGATGATTCGTGCCCGGGTTCTGGCCGTTGATCAGGATCAGCTCGGACGTCTCGACGTCGGTGAGCGTGACGGTGCCCTTGCCGATGCCGATGGTCTCGGTAAGCGCGCTGCCCGAGGACTCGTGGCACATGTTCGAGCAGTCGGGCAGGTTGTTGGTGCCGAGGCGGCGCGCGAGCAACTGGTACAGGAAGGCCGCCTCGTTGCTCGTGCGGCCGGAGGTGTAGAAGACGGCCTCCTCCGGCGCGATCGAGCGAAGCGTGTCCGCGATGAGGTCCAGCGCGAACTCCCAGGTCACCGGCTCGTACACGGCGGATCCCTCGCGCAGGTACATGGGCGTCGTCAGCCTGCCCTGGCGGCCGAGCCAGTGATCGGTCTGCCCGCGCAGGTCCGGGATGGGGTGCGCCGCGAAGAACTCGGGCCCGCACCGTCGGGCCGTGGTCTCCTCGGCGACGGCCTTGACGCCGTTCTCGCAGAACTCCGCGACGTGCCGCCTCTCCGGGTCGGGCCACGCGCAGCCCGGGCAGTCGAAGCCGTCGGTCTGGTTCACCTTGAGCAGCGGCAGCAGCGCGCCCTCGCGGATGGCGAAGTCCATCGCGTGCGCCACCCCGGGCAGGCCCGCGGCCGCCTTCTTCGGTGTGCCTACCCTCAGTGACCTTTCCATAACCGGAAGGCTACCCCGAGAAGGCGTCCTCCTGGTCGAACGGCAGCGGGTCGGGCGAGAGCGTCGCCTTCGCCCGGAAGGCCGTCATGCGGCGACGGTGGTGCGCGCGGCACAGCACCTCGTAGCGCACCTCTCCCCCGTCGGCCGTGTCGCCGACGACGACCTGGGAGCCCTCCGTGACCATCAGCCCATCGACCGTGCGCGCGTTGTGGGTGCCCCGCGCGCCGCACCAGCAGAGCGGACCGAGCGGCAGCGTCTCGACGCGGTCGGCGAGCTCCACGAGGCGCTGGGAGCCCGGGAAGAGCGTGGTGCGGAAGTCGGCGAGGATGCCGAACGCGTAGACGTCGAGCTGGAGCTCGTCGACGATGCGGGCGAGCTGGTCGATGTGGTCGCGCGTGTAGAACTGCGCCTCGTCGCAGACGATGTAGTCGACCCGCTTGCCGGTGGTGAGCTCGCCGATGACGTAGCGCCAGAAGTCGAAGCCCTCGTCGACCTCGATCGCCTGGACGCTCAGGCCGAGCCGCGAGGTGATGAGGCCCGCCCCCGCGCGGTCCTGCGACGTGAAGACCCGGCCCTTCCTGCCGTGCGTCGACTGGGTGTAGTCGAGCTGCAGGGCGAGCGTCGACTTGCCGCAGTCCATGGGGCCGGTGTGGAAGACGAGTTCAGCCACGCGTTGCCTCTCGTTCGATCAGGTCACGGTAGGCCTCGACGTAGCGCTCCGCGGTGCGCTCGGGTCCGAGGTCGGGCAGCAGTCTGGCAGACGCCTCCGACATCGCGCCCCGGCGTCTCGGATCCATCAGGGCGCGGAACCCGCGGGCCATCGAGGAGATGTCCGGTTCGACCAGCAGGGCGCTCTCCTCGGAGAGGCCGACGGTCAGTCGGTCGTCGCAGTAGAGGACCGGGAGGCCGGCGGCGACGGCCTCGGTGATCACGAGGCCCTGGGACTCGAACCGGTACGAGCTGAGCGCGAGCGCGTCGGCGTTGACCAGCTCGTAGGCGATCGCCTCCAGCGACGAAAGGTGCCAGCGGAAGTCGATGTTGTCGGCTCCCCTCGCGAGCCCCTTCAGCGCGTCGCGCTGGTCGCCGTCGCCGACGATCACCAGCTCCGCGCCCGGGAGGTTCGCCCGGCGGAACGCCTTGATCAACACGTCGAGGCGCTTCTCCTTGGCCAGCCTGCCGATGGCGAGGAAGCGGACGCGCTGGTCGGCCCGCTCCCGCTTGGCCTTCTTGATCGCGCGCTTCATCCCGCGGTTGTATCCCGTAGGCACGACGTAGCTGGGCAGCGGGTGACCCGCGGCCTCGTCGATGAGGTCGCGCATGAACGGGCTGGGCACGGTGTAGGCGTCGACGTGCTGGGCCATCTCGGCGAACGATCGCCAGTCCGTCCTGGCGGCGAGGCCGCCGGTCTCGTGGTGCGCCGAGGGGAGCCGCGGGCGCTCCACCGTCCGCCCGCTGGCGGTCCGGAGGGCGGGCAGCACCAGCACCTGATAGCTGAGGGTGCCGAAGATCGAGCCGCGCACGGTCTTGTGCGTGCCCGCGATGTTGGCGTGGAAGGTGTGCAGGTGCGGGATCCCCTGGCGCCGGGCGAGGCGGGCGCCGAGGACCAGCGCGCCGCGATCGGTCTGCGAGTGGATGACGTCGAAGCGCGCGACGTCGCTGATCAGCCGGGACCGCCGCTCGGTGCAGTGCAGGATGCTGAGGTGCGCGGGCGTGCCCTCGAGGTAGATGGTGGGGCATTCGATGATGCGGCCCAGCCGCGGCTTCTCCAGGTGCCGGTCCGGCGCGATCAGCGTGACCTCGTGGCCGAGCGCCGTCATCTCCTCCAGCTGCGTCTGCACGGACCGGCCGATCCCGCCGGAGGCGGGGAAGAAGTCGTCGATCAGGATCGCGACCCGGAGGCGCCCCGCGGGCCGGGCCTTCACGAGGAGCCGCTCACCACGAGCAGGGGCACCTCCATCTCGGCGGGCGTCAGGGAGCCGTGCATCCCCACCAGGCCGAACTCCCCCGGCGTGCGCCGGGTCATGACCGCGAAGTCCTCGGTCATGGCGGCCACGACGTCGCCGATCCGGGCGGCGCTGAGCGCCGTGACCAGCGGGCCGAACCAGCCGGCCTCGATCGCCTCCTCGCGGCGCAGCACCGAGGCGCGCTCGCCGAGCACCGTCGTCCACGCCCAGGCGAGCGCCCGGGGATCGTCGCCGTAGACGTGGCGGAAGCGCGGCTCGCCCCCGACGGCGGAGTGGCCGACGAGCCGCGGCTCGTCCTCGAGGGTCAGGCGCGACGGCTCTGGCACGTTGATCATGCCGTGGTCGCCGGTGATCAGGAGGCAGGCGTCGGCGGGGAGCGACCGCTCGAGGTGCGCGACGAGGTCGTCGACCTGAGCGAGGCGCTCCAGCCACTGCCAGGAGCCCACGCCGAAGCCGTGCCCCGTGTGGTCGAGCATGCGCTCGTAGCAGTAGACGACGCGGCTGTGGGTCAGCGCCTCGTCGACGAGGCCGCCCACCTGTTCCAGGCTGCCCTCCTCCGTGACGGGGAGCAGCGTGGTGCCGGCGAAGGCCAGCCTCGTCAGCGCGCTGTTCGCGAACCGCGCCAGCGTGACCGCCGAGCTCTGGTGGCCCTCGCTGGCGAGGCGCTCGAAGACGGTTGGCGCCTGAGCGAAGCCGTAGACGTCGTCGGGGCCGCCCTCCCAGGTCAGCGCGTTGATGACGCGGTCGACGCTGGGCTCGCGGAAGCTGTAGCCGACGACGCCGTGCTCGCCGGGCGGGAGCCCGCAGCCGAGCGAGGTGAGCGAGGTCGCGGTCGTCGACGGCGCCCCGCAGGTGAGGCGCAGCGCGCGCGGGAGGTGCGCGGCCATGGTCTCGGCGTGGTCCGCGTGCTCCGCGAGCTGGTGCCAGCCGAGGCCGTCGACGAGCAGGACGACGTAGCGCTCGGCCTCCGGCAGCGGGATCGTCGGCTCGGCGGGCCTCAGGCGCGCGGCGACGCTGGGCAACAGGTTGTTGAGGGCGAGGCCCGAGTAGCGCGGGGTGAGGAAGGTCGAACTCATCAGCCGACCACGCCCTGCAACCGCAGTCCGAAGGCCACGAGCTTGCGGGCGTTGTCGCCGTCGGCCTGGGGGCTCATCCGCACGGTGATGTCGTCCGGCTGCACAACGCCGGTGTACCCGTGGTCCGCCTCGCAGTGCGGGTCCTCGCAGGCGGCCGGGCCGAGGTCGACGCGGCGCGCGGCGCCCCAGACGATCGACAGCCACGCCTCGGTCAGGCCGGTCAGGTTCTCGGGGTCGGCCAGCGCGCGGGTGACCACCACGGAGCTCACCGCGCGGAGAGCGACGATCTCCGAGGTGGCGAGGGCGTCGGTGCGCCCGCCCTCGCCCTCATCGATGTGGCAGATCAGCAGCTGGGTCTCGGTGCGCACGAGGACCGTGAGGTGGCGGTGCAGCTCGCCGCTGGCGAACGTGGCCTCGTGCTGCACGAGGTGATCGAGCGCCTCGCGCCCGCCGAGGCCCATCGCGACGGTCTCCGCGACCAGGTTCGGATAGAACCCGCATTCGGCGATCTCGGCGGCCAACGTGGGCG
>DAONOU010000170.1:0-5867 GCA_035409265.1 Arachnia sp.
CCGCGAACCGCGAGGCCATCGTGGCCTCCGGGTGGAACTCCAGCCCCTTCTCCTCCGCTTCGGCCCGGGCGCGCTTCTCGAGCCAGTGCGGGTCGCTGCCGTCGACCCAGGTGTAGACGACGTCGATGGGGAACGTCACGTCGTCGACCATCCTGTCGAGGAAGGGCCTGGGGGTGACGGCGGCCACGCCGTGCCAGGTGGTGGGCACGAGCTCGAAGGCGTCGGCCGAGAGCCGCTTCGCCGCGCGGTTCTCGCGGGGCGCGACGACGTAGCCGACGCCGCCTCGCTCCTCCCGCTCCCAGAGCTCGACCTCGCAGCTGTAGTCGCCGCGGATCAGGACAGAGCCGCCGGGCAGCGTGTACCGCGTGAAGAGCACGAGGGCGGGGCTCAGGGTGACGAGCTCGGCGAGGTCGAAGGTGGCGAGCTCGGCCTCGGGGCGGGCCTTGTTGGGCAGCCGCACCCAGTAGCCGTCGTCGGCGAGCCGCGCGAGGGCCCGGGCGAGCCCGGGGCGGTCGTCGGCCATGATGCCGACGACGCCGCGGATCGCCGTCTCGTCGGACACCAGCCAGGACGCGACCCCCTCGGCGGCGAGCGCCGCGGTGATCGTGCGGAGGTTGTCGGCGAGGATCTCGACGGGGAGGAGCGTCGTTTCACGGGTGGCGGGCTCGGTCGGCGGCTCCTCGACGGGCGGCGCTGCGGGCTCCGGCTTGACCCGCTTCAGGGCCCTCTTAAGGAAGGAGCGGGCCACGGTCCGCCTCCGGGGCGACGCCGAAGAGGTGCGGGTGGGCCCGGGACTCTTCGATCAGGCGGGCGATCGCGAGCGACTCCTGGTGGGGGAGCTTGAACGACTCGTGCGCGCCGCCGCGGATCATGCCGACGAACTCCGCCAGCTCGTAGCGCAGGCCGTCGCCGTCGTACTTGTAGTAGTACTTGCGGTTCTCGCGGGGGTCCTCGAAACGGGTCTCGAAGTACTCGGTGAGCCACCAGGGCGAGGGCACGTAGAGGTAGCCGCGGGTGCCGGCGACGACGAGGTTGCCCTCGGCCTTGACGCCGATGCCCACCTTCGCGGTGGCGATGGCGTGGGGGTACTGGAGGTCGATCCGCGCGAACTGCTCGACGATGCTGCCCTCGGGCTTGAAGCTGCGGCAGATCACCTCGGTGGGGTGGTTGCCCAGCAGCTTGGTGATGGCCAGCAGCGGGTAGGAGGCCAGCTCGGTGATGGCGCCGCCCACGGGCGAGTCGACCTCGCGCCCGGTCCGGATGAGCTTGGTGAAGGTGGCGTCGACGGAGCGGATGCTGCCGATGGTCCCGCCGCGGGCGATGGCCACCATGCGTTGGAAGCCCGGCGCGAAGGCCGTCTTCAGGGCCTCGAGCAGGACAAGGCCCTTGGCGTTCGCGAGATCGTAGAGTTCGGTGACCTCGTCGGCCCGGAGCGCCATCGGCTTCTCGCAGAGCACGTGGACCCCGGCCTCGAGGGCCTGCCGGGCGTAGGGGACGTGGGTTTCGTGGGGGCTGGCGATGTGGACGGCGTCGACGCGGGAGAGCAGCTCCTCGAACGAGGCGCTCGGGCCCTCCGGCAGGCCGTGGGCCTCGGCGAAGGCGCGGCACTTGTCCGGGTCCCGGGTCCAGACGGTCTCCACGTCCACCCCGGACACGTATGGGGACTCCCGGATGAGGCGCCGGGCGATGCGCCCCGCGCCGACGACGCCGAGTCGGATGACGCCGTCGGCCTCGCGGAGCTTGGTGCTTGACACGCCCTTGGTGCGGTCGAGGTAGACGACCTCGCAGTAGTCGCGGAGGTAGTCGAACTTGCCCTCCCAGTCGGAGCCGATGACGAAGACGTCGATGTCGTAGCGTTGGATGTCCTGGATCTTCTGGCCCTCGTACTCCTCGACGATGACCTCGTCGGCGAGCCCGGACTCGGTGACCTTGCGGATCCGCTCCACCAGTGAGTCGTGGACGTTGAGCTTGCCGCGGGTGTCGTCGTAGCTCTCGGTGGTGACCCCCACGGTCAGGTGGTCGCCACACGCCTTCGCGCGCTCGAGGAGCCGGCGATGTCCCTCGTGGAACAGGTCGAACGTCCCGTATGTGATGACTCGCGTCAACGCACCCTCCTGGTGTCCGGGCTTTCCTTACTACGTCGAAGATACAGGCAGGCCGCGCGGCGCTCGGGTTCGTGGGGCTCCGGCGTTAGACTCGCACGGCAAGACCCACGCAGGGGCGGTCTCGACCCGCCTGCCGTGAAGCTAGTGACCGCAAGCGAAAGAGAGCCGCTGTGCCTTTGGTGTCCGTGATCGTGCCGGTGTACAACGCAGAACGCCATCTGCGCGAGTGCCTTGCGAGCATCAAGAGTCAGAGCCTCACCGACTTCGAGCTGCTTCTGGTCGATGACGGGTCGACCGACTCGACCCCGGCGATCCTCGAGGAGTTCGTCGCTGGGGAGCCGCGCGCGCGGATCCTGACCGGGCCTGGGCGCGGGACGGCCGGAGCCGCCCGGAACCTGGGCATGGCCGAGGCGAGGGGCGACTACCTCGCCTTCCTCGACGCCGACGACTTCTTCCTGCCCTCCATGCTGGAGGAGCTGCACGGGAGGGCCGTTGCGGACGATGCGGACGTCGTCGCAGCCAAGTTCTTCGTCTACAACGACGTGACGCGCGAGGTGACCCAGGCGGAGTGGATGCTGAAGGTGGACGAGCTCCCGCGCCGTCGGCCGTTCGCGGGCAGCGACGCCGGCGCCGGCCTCTTCACAGCGTTCAACCCGGCCGCGTGGAACAAGCTCTTCCGCGCGGACTTCGTCCGGGGGCATGGTCTGGAGTTCCAGGAGCTGCGTCGGACCAACGACGCCTACTTCACCTATATGTCGCTGGCGCTCGCGAAGAAGATCACCTACCTCGACCGGCACTTGGTGAACTATCGCGTCGCGAACAGCGCCAGCCTCCAAGCGACCGTGCATCAGGACCCGCTGGAGTTCGTCCAGGCGCTGGAGGCGATGCGCGCGACGCTGCAGGGGAAGAAGGCCTGGGGCTGGGGCGAGCAGGCCTTGGCCAACCTGGCGCTGAACATGTGCATCGGGAACCTGAAGCGGCAGACCGCCCCGTCGTCGTTCCTGCAGCTGTACGACGCGCTGCGCGGCGGTCTGCTCGAGCGGCTGGGGATACTGGACCGCCCCGACGGCTACATCCTTCGCGAGGACCACAAGGAGTGGATCGAGAGGGTGATGCGGCAGACGCCCGCCGAGTACCTGTTCCTGCAGTTCCGGGAGGCCGAGGAGGGAGCCGAGCGGGCGGGGCTCGAGGCCAGGGAGAGCCTCAGGTCCTTGATGACCATGCCCATCGAGAGGCCGACGTCGGCGCCCGTCCCGCCCCCCGCGCAGACGCGCGGTGCTGAGGCGGACGATGCGGGTGGGCCCGACGTCTCCGTCATCATCCCCGTCTACAACACGTTGGTCTTCCTGGCGGAGTGCGTCGAGAGTGCCCAGCGCCAGGCCGGCTGCAGCGTCGAGATCATCTGCGTCGACGACGGGTCTCAGGACGGCAGCGGCGAGGTCCTCGACCAGTACGCGGCGCGGGATCCCCGGATCCGGGTGCTGCACCAGGCGAACCAGGGGCTGTCGCGGGCGCGCAACGCCGGCCTCGAGGCGGCGACGGGCCGCTACGTCGTCTTCCTCGACAGCGACGACTACTGGCAGGGCGACGGCGGCCTGGCCGAGCTCGTCCGCGCGGCGGACTCCCGGTCCCTCGACGTGCTCCTCTTCGACGCCACCAGCGTGCGCGAGCCGGACGTCGACGACGAGCTGTGGGAGCAGTACCGCACCTACTATGAGCGACAGGCCTACGAGGGGGACTACGACGGCCCGGGCCTCCTGGCGGCGATGAACGCCGCGAAGGAGTACCGCGCCAGCGCGTGCCTCTTCCTCGCGCGGCGCAGCCACCTGCTCGGCACCGGGCTGCGCTTCTTCCCGGGCATCGCCCACGAGGACAACCTCTACACGTTCTCCCTGCTGCTGGACGCGCCGCGGGCGGGCCATTCGCGGATCGCGCTCTACGGGCGCCGCGTGCGCCCGGGGTCGATCGTCTCGGCGGGCAGCAGGGCCGCCGCGGTGCGCGGCTACTTCATCACCTGGGTCGAGATGGTGCGCCTTCTTCGCGGCCGGAGCTTCGGCGACGCCGAGGTGACGCAACAGGTCGCGAGCGTCGCGCAGTCGACCTACGCTGCCGCCCGGCGGAACGCGTCTCGCCTCCCCGAAGACGTCGTGGCTGGACTCGCCGGGGTGGACGGCGACGCGGATGCCGCGGCGCTGTACCTGCTGCTCAAGCGCGGCCGGGTCGACGAGAGGTCCAAGCGGCGGTCCGCGAGGCTGCTCGCCAACGCCGAGGCCGCGGCGTCGCCCCCGACGCTGGTGCGCCGGGCCAAGCGGCTCGCCAAGCGCGTGCTCCGGAGGGGCTGATCCGGATGGGTAAGAAGCCGACTGGGGGAGGAACGCGGCTCGCGGAGCGGATCGCCTCGCGCGCGCTCGGGCCGTGGGCCCGGGAGCGCGACGAGACGGTCGCGGAGCTCACGGAACAGGTGAAGGTGCTGCAGGCCCAGGTGGGCGAGCAGCGGGAGATCATCGAGTCGCACCATGCCCTTCTTTCGCGGCTGCTGCTCTCGGAGGAGATGCGGCCGGTCGGTGCGTTGAAGCTGCTGCAGGACCTCTGCTTGGAGCTCCTGTGGTTCGTCCATCAGGTGTGCGAGCGGCACGGCATCGCCTACTGGCTCGACTGCGGGTCGCTGCTCGGCCCGGTCCGGCACAACGGATTCATCCCGTGGGACGACGACATCGACAT
Source organism: Arachnia sp. (assembly GCA_035409265.1). Taxonomy (GTDB): domain Bacteria; phylum Actinomycetota; class Actinomycetes; order Propionibacteriales; family Propionibacteriaceae; genus Arachnia. The sequence goes on from DAONOU010000170.1 coordinate 4,827, forward strand.
CGCCATGGCGCGCCCGGACTACCGTCGCTTCCTCGTCGCGCTCGACGCCGAGATCGAGCGCCTCGGGCTGCAGGACTCGGTCGTCCCCACGCGGCTGCGCTGCGACGCCGAGGGCACCCGCCTCCTCTCCGGGCATCTTCAGATCAAGTGCGGCAACGCGAGTTCGAAGCCCGGCATGGTTGACGTCTTCCCTTACGACTACCTCTCCGAGGAGGGCGCGGCGCAGTTCGACGCCAAGGCGTACCGTCGCGCGGTGGGCGCGTATAGGAGGGGGCTGCTCGGTTCCGGCGCGGTGGATGGCTTCACGACCCTCAACAGGAACGTGTGCCTAGTTGGCGGCGGCATGTCCGAGTCGGAGGCCGCGTTTCTTGAGGAGCGCTCCGCTCCGTTCGGCACCGTCCCGGGCGAGGCCCCCTTCCTTGTCCCCGGCCTGGATAGCGTGAAGTACGCCCGCGCTGTGCCGGTGGCGCAGGTTTTTCCGGCGTCGTCGATCGCCTTCGGCGACTACGTCTTCGCCGCGCCCAACGCCGTGAGGGCCTACCTCACCGGTCTGTACGGGGGCGACTACATGGAGCTGCCTCCGGTGATCGAGCGGCATTCCCGAATCTACTGGCTCCGTCGACGCCCTGACGGCGAGGAGCTCTTGGTGTCCATCCTCGACATGATGCGCGACGTTAACGCGCGATTCTGAGGGGGCTCACCCCAACGAGTCCTCGACGCGCCGAAGCAGGCTCTCTGCTCCGAAGCGTTCGCGCACCGTCCGGATCGCCGCGGCGCTCTGCGCGGCGTATCGGCTCGGATCGGCCCACACCGCCTCCATTAGTTGGGTGACGTCGGCCTCATCGGCGTAGAGGGCGCCCTCGCCGAAGGTCTTCTCCATGTACCGCGGCAACACGGTGACCAGCCCGGCTGACATGGCTTCCAGGGCCGCCATCCCGAAGGACTCGTGCAACTCGGGGCCGTGGAAATAGACCCAAAAGTCCAATTCGCCGAGGAAGTCCGCGACGGGTCGGGAGCCGTAGGGGTATACGGTCCACGCGT
>DAONOU010000171.1:0-5759 GCA_035409265.1 Arachnia sp.
ACGTCGGCGTGCCGTGCCAGCTCGGCCAGGTCCGCCCGGTAGGCGCGCACGGTGTGCGCCGAGAGCCCACGCTCGGCGTCGAGGTGCGCCGCGTACTCGTCCAGCAGCGCGTCCCATCCGGGGGGCAGGTCCATGCCCCTAGTCTCGCCGGTCGCCGCGGCCTTCCGCCCGGCGACTCACCGGGAAACCCCTCCTCGCGGCGCCTGCCGCGCGGGAGGTGCGGCATACTTGTCGGCGCATCGAACAGGCGAGGACACGGAGGACACGATGAGCGAGGCGGACCTGACCAAGGGCGGCACCGTGCTACCCATCACGCGGTGGGGCACGCCGGTGATGCACGCCCAGACCGCGCCGGTCACCGAGTTCGGCGAGGACCTCCACACGCTGGTCCGGGACATGTTCGCCACCATGCGCGCCGCCGACGGGGTCGGCCTGGCCGCGACCCAGGTGGGGATCGGGCTCTCGGTGTTCGTGTACGAGTGCCCCGACGGCGACGACCAGCTGCAGCGCGGCGTCGTGTGCAACCCGGTGGTCACCCTGCCCGAGGGCAAGGACCGGAACCTGGACTCCACCGACGAGGGGTGCCTCTCCTACCCCGGCGGCTACCAGAGCGTCGCCCGTCCGGACCTCGCCACCTGCGAGGGCCAGGACGCGTTCGGCAACGAGGTCCGCATCGAGGGCACCGGGCTTCTTGCCCGCTGCCTGCAGCACGAGACCGACCACCTCGGCGGCATCGTGTTCGGCGACCGGATCTCCGGCCGCTCGCGCCGCCTCCTCGACAAGCAGGTCGAAGACTTGGCGTGGCGCTACCCCGACGACTGGCCGGTCTCGCCCAAGCTGAAGGCGGCCGTCCCTCCCGGCGCCGCGGTCGAGGAGCCCGCCACCGCCTAACGCAGCGCGTAGGCGAGGATCGCGGCCGCGGTCGCGACGTTCAGGGAGTCGACGCGGTCGGTCATCGGGATGGTGACGTGGTCGTCTGCCGCCGCCTGCCAGGCGGGGCTCAGGCCCGCCCCCTCGGTCCCCAGCAGCAGCGCGACCCTTTCCCCCGGCCGGTAGTCGTCCACGGGGACGGCCATCGGTGAGAGCGTCGCCGCCACCAGCCGGAACCCGGCCTCGCGGAGCCGGCCCAGGTCGGCGTCGCCGCCCATCCGGCGCCACGGCAGCTCAAGCGTCGCGCCCATCGACGACTTGATCGCCCTGCGATACAGCGGGTCGGCCCCGCCGGGCGAGACGAGCAGGCCGTCCCACCCCAGGCCCGCCGCCACGCGCGCGATAGCGCCGGTGTTGGCGTGGTCGACGACCTCCTCGCACACCATCAACCGCCGCGCCGCGAGCAGGGCCTCCCACGGCGCCTCGGCGGGGCGGTCGAACGAGCCCAGCGCGCCGCGGTGCACGTGGAAGCCGCTGACCCGCTCGATGAGCCGCTCGGGCGCGACGTAGACGGGCACCTCCGGGTGCGCGGCGAGCAGCGGCTCCAGTCCCGCCAGCCAGCGGGGCTGCAGCAGGAGCGAGCGGGGTCGGCAGCCGGCGGCGAAGGCGCGCTCGATGATCTTGAGCCCCTCGGCGACGAACCGGTCCTCGGCCCTGCGCAGCTGCGCGTCGCGCAGGCGGGTGAAATCGCCCAGCCGCGGGTCCGCGGGGTCGGTCACGTCGATCAGCACCTGCCAAGGGTAGACCTCCGCGCACCGGACGAGGGTGGGGCCCCGGCCCGGCCCAGCCGTTAGCCTTTCCGCCATGGACTGGTACGTGGTGCTCGACGACGCGACGCGCGCCGAGCCGACCGTCCTCACGGATCTCCGGCGCGTTGACGAGGTCACCCTCCCCGAGATCGACGGCGCGCTGGCCGCCGGCTGGGCCGACGGCCTCCACTGCTTCGCGTGGCTGCCCTACGACCTCGGCGAGGCGCACCTCGGCGTCCGCGACCACGCCGTCGGCGCCCTCTACTGGTTCGCCGCGCGCCGCGAGGCCCCCGCGCCCTCCTGCGACGCCCGCGCCTTCCTCGCGGCCGCCCGTCCGACGCTGGACGAGGGCACGTTCGCGGAGGGGGTCGCGGTCCTGCAGGAGGCCATCGCCGCCGGCACCACCTACCAGGTCAACTACACCCACGCCGTCCGGGGCCGGGCCGTCGGCGACCCGAGGGCCCTCTACCGCGCGCTGCGCGAGCGCCAGCCCGCGGCCTTCGGCGTGCTCGCCCACCTGCCCGGCCCCGCGGCGCCGTGGACGCTCAGCCTCTCCCCCGAGCTGTTCCTGGAGGTCGACGGCGGGACGGTCACCGCCCGCCCCATGAAGGGCACGGCTCCCGCCGACACGGACCCGGACGGGCTCGCCTCCAGCCCGAAGAACCGGGCCGAGAACCTCATGATCGTCGACCTGCTGCGCAACGACCTCAGCAGGGTCGCGGTCCCCGGCACGGTCGCCGTTGCCCGCCTGTTCGAGGTCGAGCGGGTCGGGGACCTCTGGCAGATGACGAGCACCGTCACGGCTCGGCTCGCGCCGGGCACCACCGTCGGCGCGCTCCTCGACGCCACCTTCCCCTGCGGCTCGATCACGGGCGCGCCGAAGCTGTCGAGCATGCGGCTGATCCGCGCGGTCGAGGCCGAGCCGCGCGGGATCTACACCGGCGGCATGGGCACGATCGAGCCCGCGCCAGGGCAGCTCGGGTGGCGGCTCCGCCTCAGCGTGGCCATCCGCACGCTGGAACTGGACGACGACGGCCGCGGCCGCTTCGGCGTCGGGTCCGGCATCGTCGCCGACAGCACCGCGGCCTCCGAGTGGGCCGAGTGCCGCGCGAAGGCCGGCTTCGTCACCCGGCTCCCGGAGTCGCTCCGGGTGAAGGAGGCGCTGCGCGTCGTCGACGGCGAGTGCCCGCTCGCCGCGCTCCACCAGCAGCGCCTCTCGGCCTCGGCGGCCGAGCTCGGCTTCCCCGCTCCCGTCGGCGCGATCGCGGCCGCCGTCGCGGGGACGCCGCCGGGGGCCTGGCGCGTCGGGGTCGAGCTGTTCCCGGACGGGCGCGTCGAGGCCATCAGGACCGCGCTCACCCCGCTCGGCACCCCGGTCACCGTCCTCCTCGCGGACGCCCCCTGGCCGCGCGATCCCCTGGCGCGGCACAAGACCAGCTGGCGCACCCACCTCGACGACGCCTGGCGCGCCGCAGAGGCCGTCGGCGCCTTCGACACCATCGGCTACGACGACGCGGGGCGCGTCCTGGAGGGCGGGCGGAGCACGGTCTTCGCCCTGATCGACGGCGCGTGGGTCACGCCTCCGGTCGGGCTAGGCGTCCTTCCCGGCGTCCAACGGGCCGCCCTGCTTCTCGACGCCGGCCCGCTGGGGGGCGTGCCGGTCATCGAGCGCGCGCTCACCGTCGACGAACTGCGGGCCGCGGACCGGATCGCCGTCGCCAACGCCGTCCGGGGCGTCGTGGGCGCCCGGCTCCTCGACCGGGAGGCCTAGCTCGGCGGCGACCGTCGGCGAGATCGCGGGCACCGGGCCGCGCGCACGGCCGGGTCGCGCCGCATCGAGCGCGCGGGCGTCGGCGATGGCCTTCTCGACCGTCCTCTCGGACCGCTCCCGCTCCTGCCTCGTGTGCTCCTCGATCTCGGCGTGCACGTCGACCCGGGGCGGGGCCGAAAAGCCCTCGACGGCGTGCGACACGTAGTCGCGCACGCCCTGCGCGTCGGCGACCTGGCCGAGCCCCTTCAGCGCGTCGCCCAGCTCGCTCGGCACGATCCAGACCTTGTTGGCGTCGCCCTGGGCCAGCTTCGGGAGCATCTGCATGTACTGGTAGGCCATCAGCGCCTGGTCGGGCTGGCCCGCGTGGATGGCACCGAACACCGTCGAGATGGCCTGGGCCTCGCCCTCGGCGCGCAGCATCTGCGCCTGCCTGTCCGCCTGGGCGCGCAGCACCTGGGCCTCCCGGTCGCCTTGGGCGCGCAGGATCGCGGCCTCCCGGTCGCCGCCCGCGGCGAGGATCTGCGACTGGCGCTGGCCCTCGGCCGTCAGGATCGCGGCGCGCTTGTCGCGCTCGGCCCGGGCGCCCTTCTCCATCGCGTCGCGGATGGTGGGCGGCGGCTCGATGGCGCGCAGCTCGACGCGGTTGACCTTGATGCCCCACTTGCCGGTGGCCTCGTCGAGGACCATGCGGAGCCGTTGGTTGATCTCCTCGCGCGAGGTCAGCGCGGCCTCGAGGTCCATGCCGCCGATGATGTTGCGCAGGGTCGTCATGGTGAGCTGCTCGATGGCCGCACGGTAGTTCTGCGCCTCGTACGCGGCGCGGGCCGGGTCGACGATCTGGAAGTAGATGACCGAGTCGATGGACACCATCAGGTTGTCCTCGGTGATGACGCCCTGCGGCGGGAACGGCACCACCTGCTCGCGCATGTCGAGCGTGTAGCGGATCTGGTCGATGAACGGGACGACGAGGTGCGGGCCGGGCTTGAGCGCCTTGCGGAACTTGCCCAGCCGCTCCACGAGGGCGACCTGTTGCTGCCGGATGATCTTCAGGGTGGCCGCGAGGGTCGCGATGACCAGGACGGCCACGCCGATCATGATGAAGATGCTGACGTCGGGCATGGAACCTTCTCCTTACCGTCCGAGCGGACGATTGGCGGGGTACACGAGCAGGGTGATCCCGTCGAGGCCGAGCACCTCGACGCTCTCCCCCGCGGAAATCTCGACGGAGCCGTCGTAGCTGCGCGCCTCCCACACCTGGCCGTCGACCTTGACCTCGCCGGCGTGCGCGGTGATCGCGGTGGTCGTGACGCCGGAGGCGCCGATCAGGGTGTCGAGGCTCGACCGGTAGCCGGGCGCGCGCCGCACCTTCTCCAGGATCGTCGGGCGCAGCAGGAAGAGCGTCGCGACGGCGGTGGCGAGCGCGACGGCGACCTGCAGCCAGACGAGCCCCGGGAACACCAGCGCGACGGCGCCGCCGGCCAGCGCGCCCGCGGCCAGCATGAGCAGCGTCATGTCGAGGGTGAACAGCTCCGCGGCGGCCAGCCCGACGGCGAGCAGCCCCCAGCCGGCCCACAGGTGGGCCGACACCCAGTCGAGGAACTCGCTCATCTGATCCCCCGCGCGCTCCACCGCCCATCGGACTTCCCGACGGCAAGCGGCAGTCCGAACGCGGCACCGAGGTTCTCGCCGGTCAGCGTCTCGTCGATGGGCCCGGCGGCGACGATGCGGCCGAGGTTCAGCAGGAGGCAATGCGTGATCCCCTCGGGGATCTCCTCGACGTGGTGCGTGACGAGCACCGTCGCGGGCGAGTCCTCGTCGAGGCAGATCTCCGACAGCGTCTGCACGAGCGCCTCGCGCCCGGCGAGGTCGAGGCCGCCGGCGGGCTCGTCCAGGAGCAGGAGTTCGGGGTCGGTCATGAGCGCGCGGGCGATCTGGACGCGCTTGCGCTCGCCCTCGCTCAGCGTCCCGAACGTCCGATCGGCGAGGTGCTCCGCGCCCAGGGAGCGCAGCAGCTGCGCGGCGCGGCGCACATCGAGGCGCCCGTACGCCTCGCGCCAACGCCCGATCACGGCATAGCCGGCCGAGACGACCACATCGGTGACGCGCTCCTCAGGCGGGATGCGCCCCGCCAGGGCGGAGCTGGCCAGCCCGATCCGCGGCTTCAGCTCGGCCAGATCCGCCGACCCCATCCGCTCGCCCAAGATGCCCACGCGGCCCGCGGTGGGGTGCATGGCAGCCGAGACAAGCTGCATCAGCGTGGTCTTGCCCGCGCCGTTCGGCCCGAGCACGACCCAGCGCTCATCCAGCTC
>DAONOU010000172.1:0-5758 GCA_035409265.1 Arachnia sp.
GCTGATCGCCGAGACTCTGGCCCGACACGCGCCGGATGTCCCCGTCCGGGTGCTCGACAACCCGCACACTGACGTGATGGACGAGGTCGTCGCCCTTGCCGGGGCGATGGCCCAGCCCGGAGACACGGTGCTGCTCTCCCCGGGCTGCGCCAGCTTGGACATGTTCGACGGCTACGCGGCCCGCGGCGAGCGCTTCGCCGAGGCGGTGGAGCGGTACCTGAGGTAGGAGGATCCGATGGCGACCGACGTCGTGGCCCCGGCCCGCGCCACCACCTGGCAGCAGGTGAAGGCTCTCGCGGCCTCGCCCATGGCCCCCTTCTACTTCATCGCCGCGTCCGTCGCGGTGCTCACCGGCCTCGGCCTGCTGATGGTGCTGTCGGCGTCGTCGGTGATCGCCCTCGACCGCGGCGTCGGCCCCTTCTACTACCTGGGAAAGCAGGCGGGCGCGCTCGCCGTCGGGCTGGTCGGCGCCGTCGCGCTCGCGGTGCTGCCCCCGGAGGCCCTGCGGCGGATGGGTTGGCTCGCCTGGGTGGTCGCCGTCCTCTTGCTCGGCCTCGTGCTGACCCCGCTGGGCACCGACGTCGGCGGCAACCAGAACTGGCTGAGGCTCGGGCCCGTGCAGTTCCAACCCTCGGAGTTCGCGAAGCTCGCGCTCATCGTGTGGTGCGGGACGGTGTTCCACCTCAAGCGGGGGCGGCTGCACGAGCCGCTGCAGCTGGCTCTGCCGCTGCTGCCGTTCGGCGGGCTGATCGTCGCGCTCGTGCTCGCGGGCAAGGACCTCGGCACCGGCCTCATCCTCGGCGCGATCCTCGTGCTGATCATGTGGTTCGTCGGCTTCCCGCTGCGCGTGCTTGTGCCCCTGGGCGCCGCGGCGCTCGCGCTGGTCGGCCTGCTCGTCTACGGCTCGGGCAACCGCATGAGCCGCATCTCGATCTTCCTCGACCCGCAGTCGAACACGGACCTCTCCAGCCAGCCCATGGCGGCGCTGTACGCGCTGGCCTCCGGCGGCTGGTGGGGCGCCGGGCTCGGCGCAAGCAAGCAGAAGTGGGGCGGCCTCAAGACCGGCGCCCACACCGACTACATCTTCGCCGTGATCGGCGAGGAGCTGGGGCTGTTCGGCGTCCTGCTCGTGATCGGCCTCTTCGCCCTGCTCGGGTGGGCGGGGCTCGAGGTGGCGCTGCGCTCGGACAAGCTGTTCAACCGGATCGTCGCCGCGGGCATCACGGGCTGGTTCATGGTGCAGGCCGTGATCAACATCATGGTCGTCATGCACCTGCTTCCCGTGCTCGGCGTCCCGCTGCCGTTCATGTCGTACGGCGGCACCGCGCTCATGGCCTCGCTCATGGCCGCGGGCGTCCTGCTGGCGCTCGCCCGCAACACGCCGACCGCGCGCGCCTACCGGGCCTCGCGCAGACCCAAGTCGCGGCCGCGCATGACGAGCGTCATGGCGGCCTCTAAGGAGGACTGATCCCTAGATGGTCACCAGCATCGTGTTGGCCGGCGGCGGAACCGCCGGGCACACCTCGCCCCTGATCGCGACCGCGAAGGAGCTCTCGTCCCTTGCCGACGTCCGGCTGCTCGCCATCGGCACGGCGAAGGGGCTCGAGACCACCGTGATCCCCGCGGCAGGCCTGGAGCTCGCGCTGATCGACCCGGTCCCGCTGCCGCGCACGGTCAACCTCGACCTGGTCAAGCTGCCGTACACCTTGACGAAGGCGGTGCGGCAGGCGCGTCGCATCCTGAAGCGCGCGGACGCCGACGTGCTGGTCGGCGTCGGCGGCTACGTGTCGCTCCCGGCCTACATCGCCGCGCGGCTGGCGCGCGTCCCCGTCGTGGTCCACGAGGCCAACAAGCTGCCGGGGATCGCCAACAAGGTCGGCGCGCGCTGGGCCGCGTTCGTCGGCACCACCTTCCCGGAGACGGTGATGCGCGGCGGCACCCTCGTCGGCATGCCCATGAGCCGCTCGATCACGCACCCGACGGTGACCCCGGCCGAGGCGCGGGAGTCGTTCGGGCTCGACCCGGACCGCCCGACGCTGCTGGTCAGCGGGGGGTCGCAGGGAGCGGTCAGCATCAACACGGCGGTCGACGGCGCGCGAGACGCCATCCTCGCCGCCGGCGTCCAGATCCTGCACGTGCTGGGTCCCAAGAACTTCGGCGACGGCGACGCCGTGGTCCGGCACGCCTCCGGCGCGCGCTACGTGCCGGTCGCCTTCGTCTCCGACATGGCCGTCGCCTACGCCGCCGCCGACCTCATGCTGGGCCGCGCCGGCGCGGGCACCGTCATGGAGACCTCCGTCAGCGGCCTGCCCGTGATCTTCGTCCCGCTGCCCTGGGGCAACGGGGAGCAGGGGAGGAACGCGGCGGGGCTCGTCGAGGCCGGCGGCGGCTGGCTCGTCGAGGACGCCGCCCTCACCCCGGATAAGCTGGGGGCGTTGGTCACCGAGGCGTTCGCGGATCCCGCGCGGCTCGCCCACATGGCGGAGACGTGCAGGGGCATGTACCCCTCGGACGCCGCCGAGCGGCTCGCCCGCGCCGTCATCGAGGCGGCCGGAAGGAAAGGTAACTGATGCTCCTCAACCCCATCGAGGTCGTCCCCGCCACGGAGATCGGCCCCGTCCACTTCATCGCGGCCGGGGGCTCCGGCATGAGCGGCGTCGCGCGCCTCTACGCCGAGCTGGGCATCCCCACCACGGGCTCCGACCAGTCGGACTCGACCTCGCTGCGGTCGCTGGAGCGCGTCGGCGTGCGGACCTTCGTCGGGCACGACGCCTCCCAGGTGGGCGACGCGCGCACCGTCGTGATCTCGTCGGCCATCCGCGCCGACAACGTCGAGCTGGTCGAGGCCCGCCGCCGCGGGCTGCGCGTCTGGCACCGCTCCGCCGCGCTCGCGGCGCTGATGCAGGGCAAGCGCGGGGTCTCGGTCGCGGGCACGCACGGGAAGACGACGACCACCGCGATGACCGCCGTCATGCTGGCCGAGGCCGGGCGCGACCCGAGCTACGTCATCGGCGGCGCGCTGTCCACCAGCGGCGTCAGCTCCGCGATCGGCCAGGGCGACGCGTTCGTCGTCGAGGCCGACGAGTCGGACGCGTCCTTCCTGCAGTACCCGACCGAGATCGCCGTCATCACCAACGTCGAGGCCGACCACCTCGTGAACTGGGGAACGCCGGAGGCCTATGCCGACGGGTTCCGCGCGTTCGCGACGCGGCCGAAGGTGGCCCATGTCGTCATCAACGTCGACGACCCGGGCTCCCGGGCGCTCGCCGACCAACTCGTCGGCGAGGCGAGGCACATCGTGCGCTACGGCGAGTCCGAGGACGCGGACGTGCGGATCACCGACGTCGTCGCGCACGGCCTCGGCGTCGCGGCCACCCTCACCTACGGCGATGAGTCCGGGCGGATCGAGCTGCTGGTCCCGGGCAACCACAACCTGGCCAACGCGTCGGCGGCCTACGCCGTCGGTCGGCTGCTCGGCCTCAGCCACGACGAGGCCGTCGCCGCGCTCGGGCGCTTCGAGGGCACCCTCCGCCGGTTCCAGCTGATCACCGACACCGCGGGCATCCGCGTCTACGACGACTACGCGCACCACCCGACCGAGATCCGCGCGGCGCTGACGGCGGCGCGCAGGGCGACCGCGGCGGGCAACGAGGCGACCGGGCTCGACGGCCGGCTGATCGCCTGCTTCCAGCCGCACCTGTACTCCCGCACGCTCGACTTCGCCGACGAGTTCGGCGAGGTGATGACGCTGGCGGACATCGCCGTCATCAACGACGTCTGCGGCGCGCGCGAGGACCCGATCCCCGGCGTGACGGGCCAGCTGGTCGTCGACACCGCCGTCGCGCACGGCGCGAAGGAGGTCGTCTACGTGGTCGAGAAGTACGACCTGCCCGCGGCCCTGAACGAGATCGCCCGCCCCGGCGACCTCATCATCACGCTCGGCTGCGGCGACGTCACGATCGTGGGACCGCTGCTCGCGACCTTGCTGAAGGAGCGCCCGGAGGCCGCGCGCCCGTGACCCAGCCGCTGCCCCCGGGCGCGTTCGCGAAGGCGCTGCAGGACAAGCGCGCCGCGTCGCGTAGGCGGCGCCTGCTGATCTGGGGGATCGCGGGCGGCGTGCTGCTCGCGGCCCTCGTCGCCGGCTACCTCGCGTTCTTCTCCCCGGTCTTCGCGGCGCGCCAGGTGGTGGTGACCGGCACCGACCTGCTCGACGCGGACGAGGTGCGGCAGGCCGCCGCCGTGCGGTTGGACGTGCCGCTGGCCCGCCAGGACATGGCAGGGATAGCCGCGCGCGTGCAGGCCCTGCCCGAGGTGTTGGAGGCGACGGTGGGCGTGGCGCTGCCCGACGCCGTCGAGATCGACGTCACCGAGCGCACGGTGGCGTTCCAGCGCCTGACCGAGGGACAGGTGGAGTGGATCGACGGCGAGGGCGTCGTCTTCCACCACACGAAGAAGCCGAGCAAGGGCGTGATCCAGGCGGAGGCGCCCCGCGCCGACGAGCGGCTGCTGCGCGACATCGCCACCGTCGCCTCGTCGCTGCCGAAGAAGGTCCGGGGCGAGGTGACCCAGCTCAAGGCGCAGGGCGTCGACCAGATCGTCCTCGCGTTGGACGGCGGCCGGTCCGTGCTCTGGGGCGACGCCTCGGAGTCCGAGCTGAAGGCCGAGGTGCTCGCCGCGCTGCTGACCACTGAGGCGCGGGTCTACGACGTCTCCTCCCCGCGCACCCCCACGACAAGGGGCTGAGAGTTCCCGCACCGCAAACCCTGAAGTAACGCTTGAGGTGAATCGTGGCCGATTCGACCGCGTCGTTGGACGCCACGTTGAGGGCTCACATACCCTTCACCCCATGGCTAGCGCATCTCAGAACTACCTCGCGGTGATCAAGGTCGTCGGCGTCGGCGGCGGCGGCGTCAACGCCGTCAACCGCATGATCGAGGCCGGGCTCCGCGGAGTGGAGTTCATCGCCGTCAACACCGATGCGCAGGCGCTGCTGATGAGCGACGCCGACGTGAAGCTCGACATCGGCCGAGAGCTGACCCGCGGGCTCGGCGCCGGCGCCGACCCGGGCAAGGGTCGCCAGGCCGCCGAGGACCACTCCGACGAGATCGAGGAGGCGCTGCGCGGCGCCGACATGGTCTTCGTCACCGCGGGCGAGGGCGGCGGCACCGGCACCGGCGCGGCGCCCATCGTCGCGAAGATCGCCCGCTCGCTCGGCGCGCTGACCATCGGCGTCGTCACCCGCCCGTTCTCCTTCGAGGGCCGCCGCCGCGCGACCCAGGCCGACTCCGGGATCGAGTCGCTGCGCGAAGAGGTCGACACCCTCATCGTCATCCCCAACGACAAGCTGCTGCAGATGACCGACCATCAGGTCGCCATCCTCGACGCCTTCAAGCAGGCCGACCAGGTGCTGATGCAGGGCGTCTCGGGCATCACCGACCTGATCACCACCCCCGGCCTGATCAACCTCGACTTCGCCGACGTGAAGTCCATCATGAGCCAGGCAGGCTCGGCCCTCATGGGCATCGGCTCGGCGCGCGGCGAGGACCGCGCCCGCGCCGCCGCCGAGATGGCCATCTCCTCTCCGCTGCTCGAGGCCAGCATCGACGGTGCCCACGGCGTCCTGCTCTCGATCGCCGGCGGCTCCGACCTCGGCCTGTTCGAGGTCTCCGCCGCGGCGCAGCTCATCGAGGAGGCCGCGCACGACGAGGCCAACATCATCTTCGGCACGGTCATCGACGACGCGCTCGGCGACGAGGTG
>DAONOU010000173.1:0-5724 GCA_035409265.1 Arachnia sp.
CACCTGCGACGGCCACCTCGGCCATGTGTTCGAGGGTGAGGGCTACGAGACGCCCACCGACCTCCGGTACTGCATCAACTCCGTCAGCCTCCGCTTGAATCAGGCGTAGCCACCCGGCGCGTCACGCCGGCGATTCACGCGTGCCCACCTAGGCTGAGCGGGTGCCCGCCAACCTGACCCGCCCGACTCCCGCCGCGTTCGCCGCCGCGGTCGAGCAGCTCGCGGCGATGCCCTGGCGCCACGGGTTGAGCATCGACGAGATCGGATCGCCGCAGCGGATCGCCCCGTTCTCGGTCGCTATCAGCGGGGAGCTGACCGACGCCGTCGACGAGCCGGTCTCCAACGGACGGCTGATCCTGCTGCACGACCCCGCGGGCAACACGGCGTGGTCGGGTACGTTCCGGATCGTCACCTACGTCCGCGCCGAGGTCGAACTGGAGATGGTCACCGACCCGCTCCTGCCCGAGGTGGCCTGGTCCTGGCTCACGGAGGCGCTCGACAACCACGGCTGCGTGTCCACCGCCCTCGCGGGCACCGTCACCGCCTCCTACGGGCGAGGATTCGGGGAGATGACCGACGCCGACCGCGCGGAGGTCGAGCTTCGGAGTTCCTGGACGCCGACCCTCGACTCCCTGCGCACCCTGACTCCGCACCTGGCCGCCTGGCAGGAGTTGCTGGGACAGATCGCGGGCGAGCCCGACCTGCCGCCCGGCGTCGCCGCACTCCCGCTGGGACGCCGCGCATGACCTATCTCGACCACAGCCGTGAGCCGCTCCGTCCCGTCGTCGACACGGCCGAGGCCCTCCAGGAGTGCCTCTCCGCGCTCGGCGGCGCCACCGGCCCCGTCGCCTTCGACACCGAGCGCGCGCACGGCCATCGCTACTGGCCGAAGGCGTACCTGCTGCAGATCCGCCGTGAGGGCGCGGGCACCTGGCTGATCGATCCCGTCGCGTTCGAGGGCACGGACGCCTCGCTCGGCGCGCTCGTCTCCGCGTGCGGCGACGAGCCGTGGCTCATCCACGCCGCCAGCCAGGATCTGCCGTGCATGCGCGAGCTGGGCATCCTGCCGCGCCGGATCTTCGACACCGAGCTCGCCGCGAGGCTCCTCGGCAAGCCGGGCGCGGCGTTGGGCGCGCTGCTGCACTCCGAGCTCGGGATCCTGCTCCGCAAGGCCCACTCGGCCGACAACTGGTCGAAGCGGCCGCTGCCGGAGGCGTGGCTGACCTATGCGGCGCTCGACGTCGACTTCCTCGCCGAGCTGGCCGAGACCCTCACCGCGCAGCTCGAGGCCACGGGGCGCATCGACTGGGTCGAACAGGAGTGCATCGAGGAGCTGGAGCGCTACGGCGCCGAGCCCACCCCCCGCGTCGACCCCTGGCGACGGCTGAGCGGGGTGACGACGCTGCGCACTGCCCGCCAGCTCGCCGTCGCCCGCGCCCTGTGGCAGGCGCGGGACGCCATCGCGCAGCGGCGGGACCGGCCGCCGAGCTGGATCCTCCCGGACGCGGCCATCCTCGACGCGGCCACCGCGGCGAAGGACACGGTGCCAACCCGCGCCGAGCTGAGTCGGCTGAGGGGATTCGCGGCACCGCCCGGACAACGCAACCTGAACGCCTGGCTCCGCGCCGTCGACGAGGTCCGCGACATGGATCCCGCGGACTACCCGGCCCGCAGGCTTCCCTCCACAGGGGTGCCGAATCCGCGCTCCTGGGACCGCGTCGATCCCGCGGCCGCCGCGCGGTGGGCGAAGATCAGGCCCGCCGTTGACGTCCTCGCCTGCGACCTCGGGGGGCTCCAGCCCAGCCTGGTGGCGCCGCCGCAGGTGCTGCAGGAGGCGCTGTTCCACCACGCGCTGCCCACAGCCGACGACCTGCGGAGGCTAGGCGCCCGGCCGTGGCAGGTCGACTTCCTCGCCCCGCTCATGGCCGAGGTCCTCGGCGGCTAGGCCGTCCGCGGTGAGCACGGCCTCCAACACCCGCATGGCGACCTTCGCCGGCGTGAGCCCGATCTCGTCGAGCACCTCGTCGCGCGCGCCATGGGCGAGGAACCGCTGAGGAATGCCGAGGTTCAGGACTCTTACTCCGGCTCCCCGCTCCCCGAGCCGCGCGCCGAGACGCTGGCCGACGCCGCCCTCCACGAGCCCGTCCTCCAGGGTCACCACGATGGGACGCGCGGCGCACAGGCCCACGAGGGTGTCGGAGACGGGCAACGCCCAGAGCGGGTCCACCACGGCCGCGGTGACGCCTTGGGCGTCGAGCCGCTCCGCGACGGCGAGCGCGAGCCCGGCGAACTGGCCGTAGCCGACGAGCAGGACCCTCGCCTCCTCCTCGTGGCGCAGCACGTCGACGCGGCCGAGGCCCTCGCCGTGGTGGCTGACCGCGGGCAACTCGTCGGGCAGCCGCTCCTTCGAGTAGCGCACCACGGTGACGGCGTCGTCCACGTCGACGGCGCGGTCGAGCGCCGCGACGAGGCGCGCCTGGTCGCGCGGCGCCGCGAGCTGCAGGCCCGGCACCGAGCCGAGGAGCGCGATGTCCCACATGCCGTTGTGGCTAGGGCCGTCGTTGCCCGTGACCCCGGCGCGGTCGAGCGCGATGGTGATGCCGACCTTGTGCAGCGCGGCGTCCATGAGGACCTGGTCGAAGGCCCTGTTGACGAAGGTGGCGTACAGCGCGACGACGGGGTGCAGGCCCGTGCGCGCCAGGCCAGCCGCCGACACGAGGGCGTGCTGCTCGGCGATCCCGACGTCGAAGATGCGGTCGGGGAACGCGGCGGCGAACCGGCCGAGGCCCACCGGGTACAGCATCGCGGCGGTGACGGCGACGACGTCCTGGCGCCGCTGCCCGAGCTGCACCATGGCCTCGGCGAAGGCGTCGGTCCATGTGGCCTGAACCGACGCCGACAGCGGCTCGCCGGTGAGCTCGTTGATGGGGACGACGGCGTGGAAGCGGTCCTCCTCGTTCTGCTCGGCGGCGCGGAAGCCGTGCCCCTTGCGCGTGACGCAGTGCACGATGACGGGGCCGCCGAACTGGCGCGCCTGCTCGAGGTGGTTGGTGAGCGCGGTGAGGTCGTGGCCGTCGATGGGGCCGGTGTACTTGATGCCGAGGTCCGAGAACATGGACTGCGGGGCGAGCACGTCCTTCACGCCCGTCTTGAACCCGTGCATCAGGTCGTACATGGGGCGCCCGATGAGGGGGAGCCGGTTCACCGTCCGCTTGATCAGCGAGAGCGTCTTCTCGTAGCGCGCGTCGGTGCGCAGCCCGGCAAGGTGGTTGGCGAGGCCGCCCACGGTCGGGGTGTAGGAGCGGCCGTTGTCGTTGACGACGATGACGAGCCGGAGCCGCGGGTTGTCGGCGATGTTGTTCAGCGCCTCCCAGGCCATGCCGCCGGTGAGCGCGCCGTCGCCCACGACCGCGACGACCGTGCGGTCCTCCCCCGACAGCCGAAACCCCTTCGCCATGCCCTCGGCCCAGGCGAGCGCCGTCGAGGCGTGCGAGTTCGCGACCCAGTCGTGCTCCGACTCGGCGGGCTCGGGGTAGCCGGAGAGTCCGCCACGCTGTCGCAGGTGGTCGAAGCCCTCGGCGCGGCCCGTGAGGATCTTGTGCACGTAGCTCTGGTGCCCCGTATCGAAGACGATGGGGTCCTTCGGGGAGTCGAACACGCGGTGGATCGCCATGGTGAGCTCGACGACCCCGAGGTTCGGGCCGAGGTGGCCGCCGGTGCGGCTGACCTTCGTGATCAGAAACGAGCGGATCTCGTCCGCCAGCGCCTCCAACTGCCGCTTGGACAAGGCGCGGAGGTCCCGGGGGCTCCTGATCGATTCCAACAACGGCATGCGGTGCATCTTACTCGCCAACCGCTGGTTGGGCCGGTCCGCGGCGCGAAGCACCCGGACCGTGTCGAAACCAATGAACTGGCGCCCGGTCCATGAACGTGAGTCCATGAAGCGGGCGCCAGTTCATTGGCGTCTCGGCTCAACCGGCGGGTGTCAGGCCTTTGCCAGGTTCCGCAGCACGTACTGCATGATGCCGCCGTTGACGTAGTAGCCGCGCTCACCGGGCGTGTCGATGCGGACGACCGCGTCGAAGGTCGTCACGGTGCCGTCAGGGGCGACCGCGGTGACCTTCATCGTCTTGGGGGTCACGCCGTCGTTCAGCGCCGTGATGCCCTCGACCGAGAAGGTCTCCTCGCCGGTCAGGCCGAGCGAGTCCGCGGTCTCGCCGTCGGGGAACTGGAGCGGGAGGACGCCCATGCCGATCAGGTTCGAGCGGTGGATGCGCTCGTAGCTCTCGGCGATGACGACCTTCACGCCCAGCAGCGCCGTGCCCTTGGCCGCCCAGTCGCGCGACGATCCGGAGCCGTACTCCTTGCCCGAGAGCACCACAAGCGGGATGCCCCGCTCCTGGTAGTTCGCGGACGCGTCGTACACCGTCGTGACGGGGCCGCCCTCGACGGTGAAGTCGCGGGTGAAGCCGCCCTCGGTGCCCGGGGCGATCTGGTTGCGGAGCCGGATGTTGGCGAACGTCCCCCGGATCATGACCTCGTGGTTGCCACGGCGCGAGCCGTACGAGTTGAAGTCCCGGCGCTCGATGCCGTGGCTGGACAGGTACACGCCGGCCGGGGAGTCGGCCTTGATGTTGCCCGCGGGCGAGATGTGATCGGTGGTGACCGAGTCGCCCAGCTTCAGCAGCACGCGCGCGCCGGAGACGTCCTGGACCGGGGCGGGCTCGGCGGGCATGCCGTCGAAGTACGGGCCCTTGCGGACGTAGGTGGAGGCGTCGTCCCACTCGAAGGTGTTGCCCTCGGGGGTGGGCAGCGAGCGCCAGCGCTCGTCGCCGGTGAAGACGTCGGCGTAGCGCTCCTTGAACATCTCCGACGAGATCGACGAGCCGATGACCTCCTCGATCTCGGCCTGGGTGGGCCAGAGATCCTTGAGGTAGACGGCCTCGCCCGCGTCGTTCGTGGCGAGCGGGTCGTTCAGGATGTCGATGTCCATGGTGCCCGCGAGCGCGTAGGCGATCACGAGCATCGGCGACGCGAGGTAGTTCATCTTCACGTCGGGGCTGATCCGGCCCTCGAAGTTGCGGTTGCCGGAGAGGACGGCGGTGACCGCCATGTCCTCCTCGTTGACGGCCTTCGAGATCTCGGGGATCAGCGGGCCCGTGTTGCCGATGCAGGTGACGCAGCCGTAGCCGACCAGGTTGAAGCCGATCTTGTCGAGGTACTCGGTGAGCCCGGCCTTCTCGTAGTAGTCGGTGACGACCTGCGATCCCGGGGCCAGTGACGTCTTCACCCACGGCTTGCGCGTGAGGCCCTTCTCGACGGCCTTCTTCGCGACGAGCGCGGCGCCGATCATGACGCTCGGGTTCGACGTGTTGGTGCACGACGTGATGGAGGCGACGGTGACCGCGCCGTTGGCCAGGTCGAAGGAGGCACCGTCGGCCAGCGTGATCGGGACCACCTTGCCCGGGGTGGCGGTGTAGGCCGGGACGGAGGCCTCGAAGTTCTCCTTGGCCTCGCTCAGCTTGATCCGGTCCTGCGGGCGCTTGGGGCCGGCAATCGACGGGACGACGGTGGAGAGGTCCAGCTCGATGTACTCGGAGAACACGGGCTCGCGCTCGGGATCGTGCCAGAGACCCTGCTCCTTGGCGTAGGCCTCGACCAGCGCGATCTGCTGCTCGTCGCGGCCGGTCAGGCGCATGTAATCGGTGGTCTTGTCGTCGATCG
>DAONOU010000174.1:0-5681 GCA_035409265.1 Arachnia sp.
CGACGCGGACATGTTCGATGACCGCCACTGGCCCGAGCCACTCCCCCTGACCGCGGATGACGGTCTCGCGCTCCTCGAACAGGGCTACGCCCTCTGGCGCGAGGGCATCGCTCATCTCGACGAGGACGCCCTCCTCCGCCCGCTCGGCCCCAAGGGAGGGCCTTTCGCCGACGACTCCATGGCCGCCCTGATCATGCACCTGAACCGCGAGACGATGGCCCACGGCGCCGAGATCTGCCTGCTTCGCGACCTGTACCGCGCGCAGGTGCTGCAAGGAGACCCCTTAGTCCGAGCGGCATACGCCGGTGACTACGGCGAGGTCCAACGTCGGCTGCGTCGACGGGGCGTCAGAGGACTTGCCACCTACGAGCCGACGCTGCTGGCCGACGTCGCGGCCCTGCACCACTGGAGCATCGTCCGCGAGTTGGTCGACCACGGCTTCCCCGCGACGAACCCCGGTGAGACGGGCGCCACAGCCCTCCACTACGCCGCAGCCGCGGGCGAGCAAGACGTCGTCGATCACCTTTTGGAGCACGGCGCTGACCCAGCGGCCACCGACAACTCCTTCGGCCTCGACGCCGCAAGCTGGGCGAGCCACTTCGGCCACGCCGACCTCGCAGCTCGACTGCGCGCGTAGCGATATCCGCCATCGCCTCAACTTGTTGCCCCGGCGAGGCAACAAGCTCCCGCCCGTGTTCCGCTCAACAACAGCTCTACCGACAACTGCCACGGCAAGCCGGGCCATGCCATCGGCATGCTCTGTAGGCTCGCATCATGGCTATCACTTCTCGCGACAGGCTGGCTCGGCTCCTCGCGGGGCAGCAGGCCGCAACCTCGGACAGCGCGTCGGTACGGCTTCCCGCTGAGGTCCTCGATCTGAGCATCGTCGGCATCGGCCGCGTCCCGCTGCCTCTCCGCCCGGCGCAGGCGAGAGCGCTCAAGGGTGTCGCGAATCCCGCTCACTTCGGGCGCGGCGAGGAGACGCTGCTCGACCCGTCGGTGCGCGATACCTGGGAGATCGATCCGCAGTCTGTGACATTGGGCGGCGCGCGCTGGGACGCCGCGCTGACCGAGGCGCTCGAAGAGTTGGGCGTCCAGTTGGGCATCCCGGGATCGTCGCGACTCCGACCCGAGCTGCATTCGATGCTCGTCTACGGGAAGGGGCAGTTCTTCGCGCCGCATCAGGATTCAGAGAAGCACGACGACATGGTGGCCACGCTCGTCGTCGCGCTCCCCTCTCCGCACACGGGCGGGCAGCTCGTCATCGACGACCGCGGCTCGCTGAGGCACTACGACGGCTCCCGGGACGAGTTGGTGTTGGTCGCGTTCTATGCGGATCGACGACACGAGGTGCTGCCCGTGCGCACCGGAACCCGGGTGACGCTGACCTTCAATCTGCTGCTGGAAGCGGCCCCCGCTCCCGTCGCCGAGGGCCCGGTCGAGCAAGCGGCGTCGCTCCTGGGGCGCCATTTCTCCACGCCGGTCCGACGCTACTACGACGACGACTCGCATCTTCCCGCGCGACTCGCCTTCCTGCTCGATCACGAGTACAGCGAGCGCAGCTTGCGCTCCGGGAAGCTCAAGGGGACCGACGCCGAGCGGGTCGCACTCCTCGGGGCGGCCGCCGACGCGGCGGGATGCGAGTGGGTACTCGCGGCCACCGAGATCCAGGAGACCTGGAACGCCATCCCCGACACCTCATACGGGCGGTTCCGGTACGACGACTACGACGACGCGTTCCCGGATGAGACCGATCCCGACGACGAACCGGACTTCGCCGACCTTGACGAGCTGATCGATGGCAACACTGTCCTCACCTGGTGGAGCGACTCTAGGGCGAAGGGCGAGATCAGGTTGTCCCTCCAGAGCGAGGAGGTGTGCGCCGTCACCCCATCTCGGCTGCTCAAGCCCTACGCCTCCGAGTACGAGGGCTACATGGGCAACTACGGCAACACCGTCGATCGTTGGTACCGCCGCGCGGCGGTCGTGCTCTGGCCGCGGGAGAAGGGGTTCCGCAACCGCGCCGAGGCGAACCCCTCATGGGCGCTGGACACGATCTTCACCTCGATAGCCGACGGCGACGTCGTGCGTGCCCGTGACGAGGCCCTCGCGCTTACGCAGGTGTGGCGGCCGGGCGACGATGCGCTCGCCACCGCACTTCGCGTCGCGCACGGCGTCGACGATGCGACGATCGCCACCGCCGTCCTCGAACCGTTCTCATTGACCCTGCTCACCGCCGGCGACGCCGACGCGCTCGCCGCGCTTTGGGCCCACTATCCGGCTGACTGGTGGGCGACGCTGCGCGACCGTTGGGAGGGGCAGCGCCGGTACCGCGACCTTTCGATGAGGAACTGGGCTGTCCGCGAACTCGCGGCGTTGAGCCGGGGCCTTCGCTCGCACGACGCCGCTGGCGTCGTCGCATGGGTGGTGGACTGGCTGTGGGCCGACCTCCGGAAGGCCATCGATTCGTGGCTCGCTCATCGAAATATCGGCCAGCGTGAGAAGCGGCTGACCGAGTTCGGCCCCGCTGTGGCGGCTGTCCTCGCCGTCGCCGACGACGACTCGGCGCTGGCTGTCGGCCACGAGTTGGCCGCGCTCAGTCCGTCCTCACTCCCCTTGCTCATGGCCGCCCTCCACGAGAGCGCGACGCCGTTCTCCCCCGCGCTCGCTGCCGTTGCGGACTCGGCTCGTGGCCACCTCGCGGAACTCTTGGCACAGCCGCGGCGGGCGGACGACGACTGGTCCATCGCCTGGACAAGCCCGGGCGGGGCCGACCCCGACCGCCTCGCGGAGTTCCTTCACGCGTCCCACGAGCGCGTCCTCGAGTGGCCCATCGCCCAAGCACGCCGTCAGACGATCCACCGCCTCATCGACGACGCAGGCCTCCCCGTGACGCACATCACCCGACGTGTCGGTCGCCCCTTCACCCTGGTCCTGACGAAGACCAAGGCCCTGTTCGACCGCGAGACCGACGCACGCCGCCGCGCCGAGGCCTACCTGACCTGGCTCAACACAGCGAACTGACTCCCCCAGCGACGAATCTGCTTCGCCCCAACCGAGCTGCCAACGCGCATTCCAGAGCGAGACCCCTAGCCAAAACAACCAACAAGTCCCCAACCCGAGCCCACCGGGAGAAGACAGACCATACTCCTACTCCTCCATAGCCCGCCGCGGGGCTGCCGACCGCACGGGGTTCCTTCTCCCATACGCAGCCCTCCTCGGCGCCGGCCGCGCCGGCCCCGTCAGCCGAAGCAGACGCCGAGCCGGCGTCGTTGCCCTCGCCGTTGCCGGAGCCTCCGCACGCCGGTCGGCTACCTGCGCAAACTCCCTGGCCTTGGCCATCGCGTACTTCTCTATCTGGCGCACCCGCTCACGGGTCACCCCGATGCGACGCCCAATCGCATCCAACGTTTCGGGTTCCCCGGTGAGCGCCCCAGACCGGGCTCGCAGCACGAACGCGGCCCTCGGATCTTCGTGCTGGAGCGGGGCCAGAATCGCGTCGTGACGCTGCCGCAGGACGATCGACTCCACGCAGTCCTCAGGGCCTGGGGCTTCGTCACCGAGCAGCGCCTCGTAGCGCACACAGCCGTCGAACTCCTCGGCCAGGTAGTCGACGCTGACGATCGGCTGACTTAGCCTTGCCACACGCACCAGAGTCTCGCGGTCGATCTCCAGCTCCGCCACCCCCGCCGGATGCGCACGCAGGAACTCCGACCACGTGAGGTGGGACGTTCTGCGCGCCCTATCGACCCTCAGTCGCGCCTCGTGCATGTGCACGGGCACCCGGATAAGCGTCCCGCGATCTGCCATTCCCCTCGTGATCGCCTGCTTGATCCACCACGTCGCATAGGTGGAAAACTTGTAGCCCTTGGCGAAATCGAACATCTCCACTGCGCGGATCAGCCCGACACTGCCTTCCTGGATGAGATCGACGAACTCCATGCCTCGCCCCGTGTAGCGCTTCGCGAGGGAGACAACCAGCCGCAGGTTTGCGCAAATCATCTCGTCGCGCGCCTCAACACCCGCCTCGACCAGCCGGACGAGATAGTCCACAGGATGAGCGCTCGTCTCGCGCCGCAGCAACTCCCGGGCATAGATGCCCGCCTCGATTCGTTGACCCAACTCCACTTCCTTTGATGCCGACAGCAGAGAATGGCGCCCGATCTTGCGAAGGTAGTCGCGGACAATATCGTCAGTGACAGTGGCATCGCAGACCTCACGCAGTTCCCCATCCTCGTCGAGCAGTTCGTCGTCTGCCTCACCCTGATCGTCCTCCCGGCCCCCCGGCGGCTCCAGAGCGGCTGGGGAGGCCTGCAGCACCTCGCCCTCGCCCGCAGCGCGGGACGGCGCGGGATCTGAGCTCGACCCGACGGGCAGGCCGTCCACGCCCAGAAACTCGAGCAGCTCGTCCAGCTGACCGCGCGCGAGGTCGAACCGGCGCGCTTCCTCCGCGAACGGCAGGCAGTCGTCGTAGAAGCCGGGAATGCGCCCGCGGGAGTACGGATCTTCCACGGTTCCTTCCGCGTACAGCACGACGAACCGGGCCACCTTTCCTGGGCTGCGACGCAGGACCCGCCCGAGCCGCTGAATCATCTGACGCCGGCTGCGGTTGGCCGCCGTGACGATGCCCAGGTCGGCCTCCGGCACGTCGACGCCTTCGTCGAGCACCCTGGGCGCCGTCAGGCCGATCACCGATCCCGTGCGGAACAGCTCAATGCGTTCCTCCCGCAGATCCTTGTCGAGGTCGCCGTGCACAGACGCCGTCGCACAGCCTTCATTACTAAGCGCCTGCGCCGCCCGGAGGCCCGCCTCCTTCGTCTGGGTGAAGACGATCGTGCCGCCGGACGCCTTAACCGCAGGGCTCAGCGCCCCCAGCGCCACCATTTTGACGGGCGTCTCGGCGAGCAGCGTGCGCCGATCGGAGAACAACTTCATATAGTGACGGGCCAGGCCTCCGGCGCCACCCACAGCACGGTCCTGGGCTAGGTCGCTGACCGCTCGGAGAAACGCCGAGATGGGCTCCCCAGGGATGTCGTACCCCATGATCAGCCTGTCGCGCGCCGCCCGTAGCCCGTCGGTGAGCTCGTCGTAGTCGCGCTGCTCCCGCGGCAATAGCGGGACGCTGACATGCGCAAATCGGAAGGGAGCGATCAAGTCGCCCGCCAGGGCCTCCCGGTAGCCGAGGTCCAGCACAACCCCACCGAAATACGCTGCCAGCACGTCGTCGCCATCGTCGCCACGCTCCAGCGTCGCGGTAAGCCCTAGCCGCCAGTCAAACCCACTGCGCAGTGCCTGAGCGAAGCCCTCAGCCCCACACCGGTGACACTCGTCAGCGACAAGCAGCGCCCTCTCCCCATAGGGCACCGCTGGCCGTCGCATAGCTGCCTGGACGGTGGTGACAAGCACCCGCCAGGGCCTCGGGTCGCCCAACACCTCCGACACAGCGACGCCGGGCAGCAGGCTGGCAATCGCGGAAACCCACTGCCTGACGAGTACCAGCGATGGGGCAATCACGACCGCCCTCCGCCCCGCGGCCAGGGCCTCGGCGATGGCCCCGACACCCACCCTGGTCTTACCGGCTCCGGTAACCGCCTGCACAACCCCGCGTCGGCCACGCGCCCGCCAGGCGTCCAGTGCCTGGTTCTGCCAGGGGCGCAGATTAAGGCGCGGGGCGGCTGTCG